>DASVXN010000205.1:0-2781 GCA_036392635.1 Sphingomicrobium sp.
TGGTCTCCACCGCGCTAAAGCGGCGGCATGAAAGTGAGCGGAGGATGTCATTGCGGCGCGGTGCGGTTCGAGGCTGAGGTGTCAGAGCCGCCCGTGCCGGCGTTGGACTGCAACTGCTCGGTATGCCGAATGACCGGCTTCCTACACGTCACAGTTCCGCATGATCAGTTCGAGCTGGTCGCCGGGCGCGCGGCGTTGGCCAGCTATCGCTTCGGCACTGGAACCGCCGAGCACCTCTTCTGCGGCCGCTGCGGAGTAAAGAGCTTCTACCAGCCACGCTCTCATCCGGACGCGTGGAGCGTCAATGCCAACTGCCTCGATGAAGCCGTCGAACTCACCGTAGAACCGTTCGACGGACGCAATTGGGAAGCGGCCAAGGCCGACCTCGACGCGCAGGACTAGGCCGATTACGGCAGCGCGATGCACCATCCGCTGCGCCTGACGGTCGATCGATCCGCGATTCAGTCGAACTGGCGCTGGCTGGCCGATCGGGCCGGAGTTACCACCGGCGCCGCAGTGAAGGCTGATGGCTACGGGCTTGGCGCTCGCGACGCTGCCGAAGCAATGGTCGAAGCGGGTTGCCGCGACCTGTTCGTATCCACTTGGGCGGAGGCGGAGGCGCTCGGCAACCTGCCGGAGGCGGTCAGCCTGGTGGTGCTCCATGGCCTCGGTCCAAGCGACCTGGAAGCGGCTGCTCGCGTGCCGGCGAGACCTTGCCTCAACACGCTCGAGCAGGTCGCTCGCTGGAAGGAGGTTGCGCCGGATCGCGCCTGCGACGTAATGGTTGACACCGGTATGAACCGGCTCGGCCTTCGCCCGACGGAAATCGACGCACTCGGCGGTCTGAACATCGACACTCTGCACAGCCACCTCGCCTGCGCCGACGAGGACAGTGCGTTGAACGGTATGCAGCTGGAGCGCTTCCAGGCGGTCGCCTCCGCAGTGCCGGCGAAGCGCTATGCCCTTGCGAACTCTGCCGGGATTTGCCTGGGGCGCGATTACAGCTTCGATCTCGTCCGGCCCGGTCTGGCACTCTACGGCGGCATCCCGCGTGAGGAGGCGGAAGACCATATCCGCCAAGTCGCCCGCATCGAGGCGCAGATCGTGCAGCGCCGGACGATCCCCGCGGGCGAGAGCTGCGGCTACGGCGCTACCTTCATCGCGAAGGAGGACACGGAAGTCGCCATCCTCAACATCGGCTACGCCGACGGTTATCTGCGCGGCTTTTCCTCAACGGGCTCGGCGTTCGCTGGCGAGTTCGCGCTGCCAGTGCTCGGGCGAGTATCGATGGACCTGATCGCCGTCGGCGTGGACGCGGCGCCGGATCTCAGGGAAGGCGAGTGGGTCGAGATCGACTACGACCTACCGTCGGCTTCTCGGCAGTCCGGCCTTTCCCAGTACGAGCTGCTGACGACCCTCGGCTCGCGGTTCGAGCGGCGCTGGGTTTAACCCGCTCCTCGGGCGGCGGCGTCTTCGGCTTGTAGCGGCAGAGATCGATCACGGGGCAGCGCCAGCATTCCGGCAGCCGCGCCTTGCAGGTGTAGCGCCCATGCAGGATCAGCCAGTGGTGCGCGTCGCGGCGGAAAGGCTGCGGGACGATTGCCTCGAGCTTGGCCTCGACCTCCTCCGGAGTCTTTCCCGGCGCCAGGCCCGTTCGGTTGCAGACTCGGAAGACGTGCGTATCGACGGCGAACGTCTCCTCGCCGAATGCGGTGTTCAGCACCACGTTGGCCGTCTTCCGTCCGACGCCGGGCAGCGCCTGCAGCTCCTCGCGTGTGTGCGGCACCTCGCTGCCGTGCTGGTCGATCAGCGCCTGGCTGAGCAAGATGACGTTCTTGGCCTTGGTGTTGAACAAGCCGATCGTCTTGATCGCGTCGCGCAGTGCGTCTTCGCCGAAGTCGACCATCTGCTGCGGCGTCTTGATGTGTTCGAAGAGCGGCCGGCATGCGATGTTGACGCTGGCGTCCGTGGCCTGGGCCGAGAGCACGACCGCGACCAGCAGCTGAAAGGGATTGCCCGATTCCAGCTCGGTGGTGGGTGAGGGGTTCGCCTCCGCCAGCCGACGGAAGAACTCGAAGACCTCGTCTCGCTTCAACGGAGGTCGTCCAGTGCTGCGCCGAGACGCGACAGGCCTTCCTCGAACTCGGCACTGGTCATGCCGAAGCCGACCCTGAAATGCTCAGGCATCTCGAACCAGCGACCGGCGACTACCGACGCGTCGTAACGTTCGCGCAGGTGATCATCGAGGCGCTGCGTGTCGCCCCCCGTCCAGCGCGGGAACGCCGTGATGCCATGCTCGGCCGGGGCGCAGGCGAGATCCTCACGGCCCTTGAGAAAGGCGTTGAACAGGTCCCGATTACGGCTGAGGACTGCAGGCACATCGCCGATCACCTGGTCGATGTTGTCGAAGGCAATGCAGGCGAGGCGCTCGGCCTGGTGCGCCTGGTTGACGCCGAACAGGTCGTTGAGCCGCCACATGCTTTCGGCCAGCGTCGGTTCTGCAATAATCCAGCCGCAACGAAGGCCGCTGAGGCCATAGACCTTGGTCAGGCTGTTCGTGACGACAAACTCTGCGCCGAGATGCGCTGCGCTCCGCCGGGGAGGGGTGGCGGAGTCGAGATAGACCTCGTCGATCAGGACCTTTGCGCCGCAGCGAGACGCAAGAGCGCCGAGATCGCGCAAGGCTTCCTCTGCGATCAATGCTCCGCTGGGATTGTGAAGGTTGGTGAGGACGATAAGCCGCGTCTTCGGGGTCAGCATGCGCTCGACTTCGCCGATGTC
>DASVXN010000206.1:0-3669 GCA_036392635.1 Sphingomicrobium sp.
CGCCGGCCTCGTCGCCAAATATTGGGTCGAGCAGTTCGCGCGCGTGCCGGTCGACATCGATGTGGCGAGCGAGTTCCGTTATCGGCAGCCGGTGCTCGAGCCTGGCGGGCTGGCGCTGTTCATCAGCCAATCGGGCGAGACCGCCGACACGCTCGCCGCGCTGCGCCACGCTCGTTCGCAGGGCCAGCGCATCGCCGTCGTCGTCAACGTGCCGACCAGCTCGATGGCGCGCGAGGCGGACCTGTTGCTGCCAACCCATGCGGGGCCGGAGATCGGCGTGGCATCGACCAAGGCCTTCACCTGCCAGCTGGCGGTCCTTGCAGCGCTTGCGGCCAACCTAGCCCGCGCGAAAGGGCGGCTCAGCGCCGAGGAGGAGCGGGAGATCGTCGCTCATCTCCAGGAAGCGCCCGCGGCCCTCAACGCCGCGCTCAACCACGACGACGAGATCGCCGCGATGGGCCATCTCGTCTCGCCCGCACGCGACGTTCTCTACCTCGGTCGAGGTCCCGATTACCCGATGGCGCTCGAAGGCGCCCTCAAGCTCAAGGAGATCAGCTACATCCACGCCGAAGGCTATGCCGCCGGCGAGATGAAGCACGGCCCGATCGCCCTGATCGACGAACAGGTGCCCGTGATCGTCCTGGCGCCCTCCGGCCCGCTTTTCGAGAAGACCGTCAGCAACATGCAGGAGGTCCGCGCCCGCGGCGGCAAGATCGTCCTGATCAGCGACGCGAAGGGGATCGCTGAAGCTGGCGAAGGCTGCATGGCGACGATCCAGATGCCGGAGGTCCACCCGCTTATCGCGCCATTGGTCTACGCGGTCCCGGTGCAGCTGCTGGCGTACCACGTCGCCGTGCTCAAGGGCACGGATGTCGACCAGCCCCGCAACCTCGCGAAGAGCGTGACGGTCGAGTGATTGATGTGGGGCGGTAGTTTCGTCCCGGGTCTCGAAAACAAAGTTACCGTTTTATCAATGAGTTGGTGTATTCTGCAGTTCCTCGGGGGAGGGACTGATGAGCGTTTCGCAACGACGCACGGTCACGCAAGCGGCAGAGGTCGATGCCGATCTCGCGCATTATTGGCGCGAGGGTTACGCGATCATCCGCGGCTTCTTCGATCGGCAGGAGATCGCCGAAGTCGCTGCTGCCATCGACCAGCTCTACGCGGAAGGCGTGGCGCACGGTCGCTGCTTCCGTCACGGCAACCTCTTCTACAATGTCGCCCGGGAAAGCCCGCGCGGCGAGCCGCTGGTGCGGATGGTCCAGTGGCCGTCGTACCATCAACCGGTGCTCAACAGCGTGCGCATCGACAGGCGTTTCGCCCAGCTTCTCGCGCCGTTGATCGGCAGCAACCTCAAGCAGATCATCAACCAGGTGCACTGGAAGGCGCCGGGCTCGCTCGGCGACTTCGCATGGCACCAGGACAGCCGCTTCCGGCGTCCCGCGTCCGCCTACCGCAACCTCGGCACGGCCTATGTGCAGACGGGGCTCGCCATCGATCCGCACACGACCGAGTCGGGCTGCATGCGGATGATCCCGCGCAGCCACTTGCGCGGGCCGCTGGACCTCGATGCGTCCAAGCTGGTGATGGGCACGGCGATGAGCGACGAGGTGCTGCAGGCGGTCGGGCTTGATGGCAGCGAAGCCGTGGAACTCCTACTGGAGCCCGGCGATCTGGCGCTGTGGAGCCCGTACCTGGTCCACGGTTCCGGCAAGAACGTCTCCAGTCATAAGCGCCGGCTCTACATCAACGGCTACGTCCGTGCGTTTGACTGCGACCGTGGCGAATGGGCGTTCCGCGGCGGCAATCCGGTCCACTTCGGTCCACGCCCGGCGCTGGTCCATTACGAACAACTGCACGAGCAGCCCGGGCCGCACTACCCGGAGATCTAGGCTGCCCGCTTCGTCTGCAGCTGCCGGATGTGCCGGCTGAGGCGGTCGTAGAGGAAGTCGATTACCACCCGGACGTGCGGGCTGTGACGGACCCGTTCGTGCGTCACCAGCCAGAGCTGGCGCCCATGATTCTGTCGCGGCGGCAGGCACTGAATGAGGTCCGGCTCCGCGTCCGCGATGATGCACGGCAGCACGGCAATTCCGATCCCGGCGCGGATCGACGACAGCAAGGTTGTCGACGTGGGCTGGTGCATCGCAACCTGCTTCTCGAGGCCGACGTGCTCGAGCCACTCCAGGTACTTCGGCCACAGCTTGGCGCCGCCGCCGCCGATCAGCCGATGGTGCTTCAACTCCTCGAAGCTGCGCGGGACGCCATGGCGCTCGCCGTACGTACGGCTGCAATACGGCGTCCAATCGTCCTTGCAGAGCAGGCGTCCTACCACACCGGCCGGCTGGTCGCTCGCGGTGGACCGCAGCGCGACGTCCGCTTCGCCCGCACTGAGGTCGCGGACCTCCTGGTCCGTGTCGACCTCGATCAGGATCTCCGGGTAGGTCTCGTACAGTTCGCGCAGCAGCGGCGCGAACAGCGTCGTCGCATAGATCTCCTCCATGCTGATCCGGACCGTGCCGGTCAGGTCGCGGGCTCGCGCGGCGGCGGCTTCCTCGAACTCGGTGGCGCTGTGCTGCACCTTCCTCGCCGCTTCGAGCAGCTGCTCTCCCGCGGGTGCAAGTGCATACCCGTCCTGCCTTTTTTCGAAGAGCAACAGGCCGAGCGACTGCTCCAGGGCCGCGATGCGCCGGGCGACGGTGGTCTGGCTGACGTTGATCGTCCGCGCGGCGGCAAGCGTGCTCCCGTCGCGTGCCACGGCAAGAAAATAGCGTAAGTCGTTCCAGTCCAGCATTCCAAAAACCGCCGTTCTGCAAATTTGCAGAACTATAGCACGATATCGTTGCTGCCGCGTCCCGGTTTTTGCGCGTAATTGGACGGTCGCCTCTCGCAACAGGAGCGACCCATGAGACAGACTCTCCTCATCATCGCCGGCTCGGCGCTCGCCACCGCAGCCGTCATCAAGGCCTCCCCGGCGCTCTCCGAGCCGGTGCAGCCTCAGGCCATCGCCATCGTCCAGACCGGCGATCTCGACCTCTCCTCCGATCGCGGCCAGCGTCAGCTGAGCCTTCGCCTCATGCACGCCGCGCATGAAGTCTGCGACACGGCATCGGACGTGGACCTCGCCGGCAGGAACAAGGCGGGCCAGTGCAGGGCGGACGTGCTTGCCCGCGCCCGTGCAACAAGCGCTGAACTCGCGGCGAACGGCAACGCAACTGGCGAGATCCGCCTGATTGCCGCGCGTTGAACCGTTGGTCTCCACCGCGCTAAAGCGGCGGCATGAAAGTGAGCGGAGGATGTCATTGCGGCGCGGTGCGGTTCGAGGCTGAGGTGCCAGAGCCGCCCGTGCCGGCGTTGGACTGCAACTGCTCGGTATGCCGAATGACCGGCTTCCTGCACGTCACGGTTCCGCATGACCAGTTCGAGCTGGTCGCCGGGCGTGCTGCGCTTGCCAGCTATCGCTTCGGCACCGGAACCGCCGAGCACCTCTTCTGCGGCCGCTGCGGAGTAAAGAGCTTCTACCAGCCGCGCTCTCATCCGGACGCGTGGAGCGTCAATGCCAACTGCCTCGATGAAGCTGTCGAACTCACCGTAGAACCGTTCGACGGACGCAATTGGGAAGCGGCCAAGGCCGACCTCGACGCGCAGGACTAGGCCGATTACGGCAGC
>DASVXN010000207.1:0-5661 GCA_036392635.1 Sphingomicrobium sp.
ACGACAACGGTCGTCGACCAGCCCATCACATGATCGCCGCTGAACAGAGCCCCGCGATAGGCGAAGCAGAGGTGGTTGGAGGTGTGGCCCGGGGTGGCGACTGCCGTGATCGGCTCGCCGTCGACGAGGACGCTTTCGCCGTCCGCAAGCACCCGGTCGGCAGCATAGTCGCCGTCGAACGAAGCGTCGGCACGCGGACCGACTGTCTCAAGGGCCAGCGGTGCGCAGCCCACGATCGGCGCGCCCGTACGCTGCACCAACGGCCTCGCACCCGGGCTGTGGTCCCGGTGCGTATGGGTGCACATGATCGCCACCACTCGCCTGCCGCCGATCGCCTGCTCGACAGCTTCGAGATGCTCGGGAATGTCGGGACCGGGGTCGATCACGACGACTTCGCCGGTGCCGGCCAGATAGGTCTGCGTGCCGTAGTAGGTGAACGCGGATGGGTTATGGGCCAGCACGCGCGCGACGCCAGCCTCCAGTTCCTCAAGCTTACCGTAGGGCGCGTCCACGATCAGGCCTGTGCCACGCCTATGAGGCGAGGGCTAGCAGCGCAGGTCGTACTCGCCCACCGTGCCCGCAAGGGTTCCAGCTGCGGCGTTCGCGCCGAGCGCCCGGATCTCGACCTTGCTTCGAACGACGCCCGTGCAGACAGCGCGAGGAATGCGAATTCTTGTCGTCGCGCCGGCGGCCATCGCCGGCAGCGCGATCTCGGCCCGGGAGTCACCATGGCGCATGAAGCGCATCGCCAGGCCCTTCGGGTAGGCCTCGTCCGCGCGGACGACGAGCACCGTGTCCTTGTCGATGGTCTCGCAGGATCCGGGCCGGTCCTCATCGCCGGCGAGCGCGCAGCGAAGCGTCAGGTGAGCGGTCGGGGCGGTCGCCGCTTCCGGCCCAAGCACCTGCGGCGGCGGCACAGTCGAGGCGGTGGGAAGCGGCGGCAGCGCATTATAGTCTCGCGTCAGCGGGGCGGCCGGCGCGGATCGCGCTGCTGTCCGCGGTAAGGTAGAGATGTCGCCGCCCTGCGGCAGGTCGAGGCGCGGCAGGCTCAGCCGCTGTATCTCCGCATTCACGGCCGCCACGATCTGCTCCTTGGCGGCCTGCGGCATCTCGCTTGCCGCGGTCTTGGCGACAGCGTCCTTCAGCGTGGAGATCCACTCAGCGTCGCTCGAGCCCTTGGTGCCGCACATGCGGACGGTCTTGTCCTGAAGCTTTCCGCCGGGACCGCTCAAGTGGATCGTGGCTTCGAAGCGGTGCGCGGCGCAATCGAGTGTCTTGGCGATTGCGGTGACGCCCGTCGGCTTCGCCGCGCCCTTCGGCTTGGGCGCGCTGACCGCAGCTGTGCCGAGCAGCGCGACAGCACCGGCGGCGATGGTCATCCCCCTCATCATGTTCACAATCGTCGCCCTGCCCCGGTGAACCCCCGTTGAACCGTCAGGCGGCCGCTATCGCGGCGCCGGCGATACCGAGCTGGTGCCGGCGCCGCCGTTCGAACGCGGCCGGATAGACGTGCCCGAAAAGGCTATCCATGCTGCTGTCCCAGCTGAACCGCAAGGCATGCGCGCGCGCCGCTTCGCCGATCAGCGTGCGATCGCTGCTCCAGACCGAGAGGATGTTCGCAGCCATCGCGGATGCGTCATCGACAGGTCCGAGCCGGCCCATATGCTCCGTGACGCGATCGAGCATCGCCCCGGCCGCGACACCCACCACCGGAAGGCCCGAGGCTTGCGCCTCGATAATCGAGACCCCGAATGTCTCGTCGGCCATTCCCGACGCGTAGATATCGGCGCTTGCGAGCCAACGCGCGAGATCGCTGCGGCTTTTCACATAGCCCGGCATGTGGATCCTGTCGTCGCCGAGCGCCTCGATCTCCGCCCTGAGCGGCCCCTCGCCAAGCAGCACGAGCTTGGCCCCGAGTTCAGGGGGAAGCCGCCGGAATGCATCCACAACGATGTGAGGTTTCTTCTCGCCGTCGAGCCGGCCGACATAGATGATCAGGGGCTGGTGATCCTCGACACCGAGCCGCGCGCGCAGTCGCAGGTCGCGCCGCTCCGGTCCGAACTCGCCAAGTTCGACACCGAGGGGCACGATTTCGACGGGATCGATGCCGAGCGACCGGAGCTTCACGGCGCCCCCGTTTTCGCTGAGCGCGAAGACAGAGTCGAAGCGGCGATAGAGCGCCCCGCAATAGCCATAGCTGATGCGCCCGAGCAGCCCCGCGACCGGCTTCGTGAGGAAGCGGGACAGCGGCCGTTCGACATAGACGGTCGGGAAGTCCGTCATGTACGCCGCGATCAGCGCCGCATCGCGATGGCGGCGCCGGTGGCTGATGGCTGCCCACGGCAGGTTGTACGCGTCCTGGCACTCGATCAGGTCGGGCCGGTAATGCTCGAGCGCCGCCCGCACGGCCCGGTTACGCAACATCAGGCGGTAATGGGGGCTGCCGGGCACACGCGGCGAGGCGATCGTGACCGTGATCGCCCGGTCTTCCTCGACGGCGCCGTCGTGGTCGCCCGGGATGATCATCAGGTGGCTGTGCGGCGTGGACTCAAGGATGTGCCGCCGCTTGTGCAGCAGGTAGGTGCGCACGCCCCCGCCGACATCCGACCAGCTTTGGGTCAGGTCGCAGAAAAGCTTCGGCCCGGCCCGGACCGTATCTGGATTGAACGGTTTCACCGGCTGATCCAACCAAGAGGCTGAGGCAAAGTGCCAACGGCCGTAGGCTGCCGCACGAAGTGTCGGATTATTTTACGCAAGCGTTCCCCTTTGCTTTGCGTGTTTGTCGAAAAACGGCTCTAAACCGCCACTTCTTCAATTTGGCACGGCGGTTGCTACATATACCGCGTCCACTTGGTTCCACACCACGAAAGGGCGGTGCAGCGGTTCTCTGGTCCAGCTGCTCCGCCCTTTCTCCTTTTCAGGACCGGAGCATCAGGCGGCTTCGCCGAGCAGCTGCTGAAGCTCGCCGCTCTCGAACATCTCCATCATGATGTCCGACCCGCCGACGAACTCACCCTTGACGTAGAGCTGGGGGATGGTCGGCCAGTCGGAGAATTCCTTGATGCCGTTGCGGATCTCCGGGTCCTGCAGCACGTCGACGCTCTCGTAAGGCGCGCCAAGGCGGTCGAGGATGGCGACGGCGCGGCTCGAGAAGCCGCACTGCGGGAACAAAGGGGTTCCCTTCATGAAAAGGACGACGTCGTTCTTCTGGACGAGGTCGGCGATGCGGGTCTGGGCGTCACTCACTGATCGTTCTCCGTAGTCGGCACTGCGGTTTCGAGCTGCAGTGCGTGAAGCTCTCCCCCAACTCGCCCTCCAAGCGCGGCATAGACGGCCTGATGCTGCTTGATGCGGCTCATTCCCTCGAAGCTGCGGCTAATGACACGCGCTGCATAGTGGTCGCCGTCGCCCGCGAGATCACGGATCGACACCTCGGCATCGGGGATCGATGCCTTGATCAGCGCTTCGATGTCGTTCGCCGCCATGGGCATCAGAGGTTGGTGCTTTCGATGATCTGGCGCCGCGCCTCGATCTCCTTGTTGCGGAGCGCGTCGCTGACCTGCTGCTCGTCGCATTCCACACCCGCCGAGGTCAGGTCACCGAGGACCTTGCGGATCACGTCGTGCTCGCCCGCTTCCTCGAAGTCGGAGCGAACGACGTCCTTGGCGTAGGATTCCGCCTCGACGTCGCTGAGGCCCATCTGGCGCGCAGCCCATTCACCGAGCAGGCGATTGCGCCGCGCGGTGATCCGGAACTTCATCTCTTCGTCGTGCGCGAACTTGGTTTCGAACGCGCGCTCGCGGTCGTCGAACTGTGTCATGCGTTCCCCTTGTGCATTTGCTCAGCAGATAGGGCGCGCACCGGCCCGAAGCAACGCTAGGTGCGTGGTCGGCGCAAACACCAGGCGGCAGCCAGGACCAACCCGGCGGCAAGCGTGTCGGCGATCCAGTCTTTGTAATCGCTGTCCCGGTGAAGCGCGGGGATAGCCTGAACCAGCTCGATGATGGCCCCAAACAGCGACAGGCGGAGCAGGAGCCTGGGCAGCGCTGTTGCCGGGTAAGCGAAGCTCACCAGCAGGGCGAGGGTTGCAAATGCAGCGATATGCTGGAGCTTGTCGCTCGGCTCCCCGGGCAGTTCGGGCGGGTGCGGGAGCACCGCCATGACGAACGCGAAGCCTAATGCGGCCCAGAACAGGAGGCGGGCGCCGCGGCTGGCCCGCCAGTGGGAGAAGGTCAAAGTGTTATGACCAGCTTGCCGATCGCCTTTTGATAGCGCAGCGCGGCAATCGCTTCAGGGGCACGCTCCAGCGGGTAAGTGGCGCTGATCTTTGGCCCGATCTTGCCCTCCGCCCACCAGTCGAACAGCTGCTGGACATGAGCCGCATTGCGCGAAGGATCCCGGGCAGCGAAGGCGCCCCAAAAAACGCCGCACACGTCGCAGCTTTTTAGGAGCGTCAGGTTGAGCGGAAGCTTGGCAATGCCTGCCGGGAAGCCGACGACGAGGAAGCGGCCCTCCCAGGCGATGCTTCGCAGCGCCGGTTCGGTATATTCGCCCCCGACCGGATCGAGGATTACGTCCGCGCCGTTCGGCCCGACTGCGTCCTTGAACAGACCTGCGAGCGCCTTGCTGCCATCGCGGTCGAAGGGTCCGGCAGGATAGACGACCGTTGCGTCGGCGCCGGCGTCGCGGGCCGCTTGCGCCTTTTCCTCGGAAGACACGGCAGCGACCACCCGGGCGCCCACCGCCTTCCCGATCTCGACGGCGGCAATGCCAACCCCGCCCGCTGCGCCGAGCACCAGCAATGTCTGCCCCGCAGCAAGACGGCCGCGGTCCACCAGCGCGTGGATCGCGGTCGCATAAGTCAGGAGCAAAGCAGACCCTTGCTCGAAGCTGCGTTCCGCCGGAAGGGGGATGGCTGACCTCGACGGGATGACAAGCTGTTCGGCAAGGCCGCCGAAGCCCAGCGCTGCGATCAGGCGGTCGCCCGGCGACCAGTCCGTGACGCCATCACCAGCAGCGATCACTTCGCCGGCAATCTCGCCGCCCGGCGCGAACGGGCGCGGCGGTTTCAGCTGATACTTGTCTTCGATGATCAGCACGTCGGGAAAGTTGATGGCGCACGCCCGAACGCGCACAAGCAGGTCGCCTCGGCCCGGCGCGGGTTCGGCAATGTCGCGCAGGACCAGCGTTTCGGGTCCGCCAGGCGCTTCGCTCAGTAGCGCCCGCATGCGGCTATTCCTCGAAGCTCGCGGTGGTCTTCGCCCGCACTTCGTCGCTCGTCACACCGGGTGCGAGCTCCACCAGCCGAAAGGGCGACAGGTGGTTGGCGCGCTGAAAGACGGCAAGGTCAGTGATGATCATGTCGACGACGTTCATGCCGGTCAGCGGCAGGGTGCACTCGGGGATGAACTTCGGGCTGCCATCCTTGGAGACATGCTCCATCACGACGATGATCTTCTTGACCCCGGCGACGAGGTCCATCGCTCCGCCCATGCCCTTGATCATCTTGCCCGGCACCATCCAGTTGGCGAGGTCGCCGTTCTGGCTCACCTCCATGCCCCCGAGCACCGCAAGGTCAATGTGCCCGCCGCGGATCATCGCGAAGCTCTGGTCCGAGGAGAAATAGCTCGTCTGCGGTAATTGGCTGACCGTCTGCTTGCC
>DASVXN010000208.1:0-3018 GCA_036392635.1 Sphingomicrobium sp.
AAATCTGGCTAAACTCACAAAGATGACATAAAGCTTCGACGGACTCGTGCTCGGAGAGGCGCATGTTGCGCGGGGTGGGTATTGCCTTGAGTAGTTTGGACGATGCGCATCATGCGCCTCGTAAAGAATTGAATATGGAAAACGGCGACGAAATGGCCGAGCGCATTGCCCGACTGAGCGCCGGCCAGCTCGACTGCCTTCGGCTCGTCGACCAGCTGCTTTCGTCAAAGGAAATTGCGGCCGAGCTCAAGATCTCGCCGCACACCGTCGACCAGCGCATTCGGCAGGCCCTCGGAATCCTTGGCGTCGAGCGGCGCACGCAAGCGGCGCGCATCGTTGCCCAGTACTCCGAGCCATATCAGCGATTGATACATCAAGCGCCGTACATTCCCGGCGAGGCGGAAACCGATCACCCAGAAGCCGCGGTCAGTATTCAGATTCGGCACGCTGACCGCGCAGGGGAGATCGGGGAAGCTGGTTTCCTAACCGAGCAGAGGCCCGCGTCATTCCGGTCTCCCCTGCAACCGCCGTTCGCTACGAGGAGCAACCCCCGGAATGAGATGAGCGTCGGCCAGCGGCTGTTCTGGATCGTGGCGATCGCGATCGGAGCGGCTTTCTCGGCGGGCATGTATCTCGCCGGGCTGGAAAGCCTCGCCAGGCTCATGAAGAGCTAGGCGCCGCAACCACCGACTTCTGATCAGACCGACAGCCACCCTGGCGCCAGAGCGTCCGGGAAGGAGCAGTCATGCGCAAACAGTTGATCGAAAACGCGGCCTACGAAGTCGCAACCCAGGTTCGCGCGGTCGAGGACTCGATCGACGCGACGCTCAGCGAGATGGCCGAGCTGCAGAGCCGGATGATGCGGATTACGGCAATCGCGCATGTCGGGCCGGCTGCGATCCACCCGGCGCTTCAGGAGCTTTCCGCCGCGCTTTCCACTTTGCTCGCAGCACGCGCGTCGATCGTGAACTGCCATAGCGAACTCGCCAGCGCGCGCGGCAAGGTTCCCGGCCTCCGCACTGTCGCCTGGGGCGACGGCGAGGATTGCCCGCCGGCGTCGGCAAAGGCCGACTTGCGCATCGTCGCCTGAGGCAAGTAACGGGACCGCGGAACCCGTGGTCCCGAGCTTCCCCGCATGCTTCCGAAACAATTCTTCTGGGCGATCCTGCTGGCGATCTGGGGCTATGCCCTGTGGCGTGGCCGCAGTGACGAGCGCGTCGCCGCATCGGTGTGCCTGCTGGCATCGGTCATCACCCACTTCGTGATCTCGCCGATTGCCGTGCGGTACAAAGGGATAGAGACGGGGCTGCTGCTCGTGGACGCCGGTGTCCTCGGTGCCTTCATCGTGATTGCGCTCCGCTCGGAGCGGTTCTGGCCACTCTGGGTCGCCGGCCTCCAGCTCACGATGAGCATGGCGCACTTCCTCAAGGCGATCGACGTTTCGCTGCTGCCGCGCGCCTACGCTGCAGCGGCGGTCTTCTGGAGCTACCCGATCCTGTTCATCATCGCCGTCGGGACGTGGCGCCATCAGCGCCGCTATCACCGCGAGCTCGGGACGCCTGCTCCCATCGTCTGACGACAGGCCGGTTGCAGCGCGTGCGCTCCGCCGCCATTGAGGCGCGATGACGCGCCGCAAGAAATCGCATCAGAGCCACGGGACCGCCAATCGGCCCCGCTTGTGGGGCAAGCACGCGGTCGCGGCTGCGCTCGATAATCCTGATCGGAGGGTGCTGAAAGCGTGGGCGACCCGCGAGGCTGCGGGGTTCATGCAATTCCCCAAGGAAGTCTCGGTCACGCTCGCTGAGGCTCCAGACCTCGGGCGCCTCGTGCCGCACGACGCTCCACACCAGGGCGTGGTAATCGAGGTCGAGCCGCTCGAGGATGCGTGGCTCGGCGATCTGCTTGCGCATGCGCCCGAACGCGCCGTGCTGCTGGTGCTCGACCAGGTCACCGATCCGCACAATGTCGGTGCGATCCTGCGCTCGACCGCTGCATTCGGCGCGATCGGAATCGTGACGCAGGACCGCCACTCACCGCCGGAAAGCGGAGTCATCGCTAAGGCCGCTTCGGGAGCGCTGGAGCGGGTGCCGTGGGCGCGCGTCGTGAACCTCGCCCGGGCACTGGAAGAGATCGCCGAGGCGGGGTTTTGGCGCATCGGCCTGACCGGCGATGCCGACACCGACCTGAAGGATGCGCTTGGGCCGCAGCGCGTCGCGCTGGTGCTCGGGGCCGAGGGGCCCGGCATGCGGCAGAACACACGGGAGCATTGCGATGCGCTCGCCCGGCTGCCGATCAGCGATGCCGTCGAGAGCCTGAACGTGTCCAACGCCGCCGCTGTGGCGCTCTACGCTGCCACTACCGCCTGATGGTTCGGACCGCGCAGAGCATCCGGAGCGCCGTCGAGCTCCTTGCCAGCCGTGAGCCGGCCTTTGCAGCGGTTGTCGACCGGCACGGCATCCCCGAGCCGCGCAGGAGCGACCGTGGCGCCCAGACCTTGCTTCGGACGATCGTCGGGCAGCAAGTCAGCGTTGCAGCAGCGCGGGCCATGTGGGGCAAGCTCGAGGCGGCGTTCGGCTCTCCGCCCGATCTGGCGCTGCTGCTTGCGGCGACCGACGAGGACCTGCGGGCCGCCGGAATGTCGCGGCAGAAGTCGGGCTACATCCGCAGCCTTGCCGAACTGGTGCTCTCCGGAGAGCTGGACCTCGAAAACCTGCCGGAGGACGACGAGGAAGCGATCGCCCTTCTGACGAAAATCAAGGGTATCGGTCGCTGGTCGGCCGAGATTTACCTGCTGTTCGCGGAAGGACGCTCCGACGTCTTCCCGGCCGGCGACCTGGCGGTGCTGATCGAGCTGGGGCGGTTGATGGGTCTCGACGCGAAGCCAAGCGAGAAACAGTTGCGGGAGATGGCCGAAGCGTGGCGGCCGCACCGGGGCGCGGCGGCCATCCTCGCATGGCACAGCTACAACAAGGTCGAGAAGAAGAGCGGCGCTCCGATCGATTAGCGGGTGTCGCTTGG
>DASVXN010000209.1:0-6240 GCA_036392635.1 Sphingomicrobium sp.
GGCGATAGTGCGGACCATCTGGCGGTGTTGAGCCTGCACGTCCGACAAGGCCTGGCTGATGCGGTTGATTGGACCTGCGGGAATGCCTGCGGCGTCCAGTTGCTGAAGCCACTGCGCTGCAGGCTTCTGCCTGATCGCATCGCTAACGATCGGGACAAGCTGATCGCGATTGGCCACGCGCGCCCCGGTTGACGCGAAGCGCTGGTCAGTCGTCCACTCTGGATGCCCGCAGATCTCGGCGAGACGCCCAAACTGACGGTCGTTGCCGACGGCGACGATGATCTGCTGGTCGCCGGCATCGAACACTTGATACGGCACGATGTTCGGGTGCGAATTGCCCTGCCGGCCAGGATCCTTGCCCGAGACCAAAGCATTCGAAGCCTGATTCGCCAGCATCGCCAATTGTGCATCGAACAGCGCCATGTCGATGTGCGAGCCCTCGCCGGTCTTCTCGCGTGCGTACAGCGCCGAGAGGATCGCAACGCAGGTGTACATGCCGGTGAACAGATCGACGACGGCCACGCCGACACGCATCGGGCCGCCGCCGGGGACCGCATCGGGAAGGCCTGTGATGCTCATCAGGCCGCCCATGCCCTGGACGATGTAATCATAGCCCGCGCGGTCGGCGTAAGGACCGTCCTGTCCGAAGCCGGTGATCGACGCGTAGACGAGCCACGGATTGGACGCTCGGAGCGACGCGGCATCGAGACCGAACTTCTTCAGTCCGCCGACCTTGAAGTTCTCGACGACCACGTCCGCGCTCGCAGCCAACCTGCGGACGAGTGCCGCGCCCTCCTCTTGCGCGAAGTCGATCGCCGCCGACTTCTTCCCGCGATTGCAGCTGAGGAAATAGGCGGCCACACGCTCGTCGCCCTCGCCGAACCAGGGCGGTCCCCAGTGGCGAGTGTCGTCGCCGACACCCGGCCGTTCGACCTTGATGACCTCGGCACCGAGATCCGCCAGCAGCTGCGTGCACCATGGCCCGGCCAGCACTCGGCTAAGGTCGAGAACCTTGATGCCGGCGAGCGGCCTCAATGGCGCCGCCGCCAAGGCCGCCGGTCGGCTAGCACCGCCTGAGCGGCATTATGCCCCGGGGCGCCGGTGACGCCGCCGCCGGGATGGGCGCCCGATCCGCACAAGTACAAGCCCTTGAGCGGCATGCGGTAATCGGCGGCGCCAATCATGGGCCGCGCGCTGAACAGCTGGTCGAGGCCCATCTTTCCGTGGAAGATGTCGCCGCCGATCAGCCCGAAGCGGCGCTCGAGATCGAGCGGCGAATGGATCTGGCGGCCGAGCACCGACCGGGCAAAGCCGGGCGCATGAGCATCGACGGTCGCGATGACCTCGTCTGCCGCTCTTTCGCGCTCCTTGTCCCAGCTTCGGCCGGGACCGAGGTCATAGCGGAAATGCTGGCAGAACAGGCTTGCGACATGCTGCCCCTTGGGCGCGAGCGTCGTGTCGAGCGTCGAGGGGATGAGCATTTCGATGATCGGACGCTTGGACCATCCGTCGACCGCGGCGTCGAGGTACGCGCGGTGCATGTACTGCAAGCTCGGCGCCATGATGATGCCCGCCGTGAGGTGATTGCCCTTCTTCGGGAGCACCGTGAACTTCGGCAGCTCGGACAGGGCGACGTTCATGCGGAAGGTCGCGCTCTCGCACTTCCAGCCGTGCATCCGCGACGTCACATCGCTGTCGACGGCGCCGGCCGGAACCAGCTTGTCGAACAGCAGCCGTGGATTGACCCCGGCGACAACAGTTGAGCTCTGCCAAGCTTTGCCGCCCGCAACTACGCCGGCAGCGCGGCTATTGTTGACGATGATCTCATCGACCGGCGTGTTGAGCACGATGTCGACACCCGCTTCGCGGCATGCGCGAGCCATCGCCTGCGTGATCGAACCCATGCCGCCGACTGCGTGCCCCCAGGCACCGGGCACGCCTGCCGCTTCCCCGAAGAGGTGGTGGAGCAGGACATATCCGGTGCCCGGAGCTTCGGGCGAGGCAAAGTTGCCGACGACGCCGTCGAAGCCGAAGAGCGCTTTGGCAAGATCGCCCTTGAAGTGCCGATCGAGGATCTCGGCAGCGCTGCGTACGGCGAAGTCGTGGACGATGCGGGTCTCCGCAAGCGAGAGCCCTGCCATGTCGCGCCCGAGGCTGAGGAGCTTCGGGATCGCACTGACCTTGCGGCCAACGTTCGGCGGTGCCCGCAGCAGCCACTTCTTCAGCAACCGGACGACGGTCTCGAGCTCCGCATGATAGCGGTCGTAAGCCTCGCCATCGGGCTTGTGGTGGCGAGCGATTTCCTTGCGCGTCAGCCCGCCGCGTCCGGCGAGCAGATACTCGCCGTCGCCCGGCAGGAAATTGTCGGTCTTGCGCAGCACGACGTTCAGCCCGTGCCGCTCCAGTTCCATGTCCCGGATGACCTTTGGCTGCAAAAGGCTGACGGTGTAGCTCGCCGCCGAGTTCCGAAACCCAGGCAGGAACTCGTCCGTGACGGCAGCACCGCCCACCGTGCCCGCCGCCTCGAGGACGGCAACCTTCAGGCCGCGCTTGGCCAGGTAATAAGCGCAGGTGAGGCCGTTGTGCCCCGCCCCAATCACAATCGCGTCGTGCAAAAATTCCCCCGCAGGTCCGTCAGCGCATCAGCACTAGCTCTTCGGCCATGGTCGGATGCAGCGCAACCGTAGCGTCGAAGTCCGCCTTCTTGAGCTTGCCTTTGATCGCAACCGCGGCGGCCTGGAGGATTTCCGGCGCGTCCGGCCCGATCATGTGAATGCCGACGATCCGGTCGGTCGCCTCGTCGACGACGATCTTGTACAGCGAGCGCTCGTTGCGGCCCGCGAGCACATTCTTCATCGCGCGGAAGTCGGAGGTGTAGGTCTTCACTTGCCCCAACCTCTGCTTCGCCTCGCCTTCGGTCATCCCCACGGATGCCAGCGGCGGGTGGCTAAACACCGCGCTGGGTACGCAATTGTAGTCGACCTGATGCGGCTTGTTGCCGAAGAAGGTGTCGGCGAACGCCTGACCTTCGCGGATCGCGACCGGCGTCAACTGGATACGGTCGGTCACGTCGCCGACGGCGAAAATCGACGGCACCGACGTCCGGTTGTCCGCGTCAACCTTGATCTCTCCGCGGTCGCCCATCTGAACGCCCACAGCTTCCAGCCCGAGACCGCCGGTATTCGGGCGCCGACCGACCGCGAAGAGGACCTGGTCGGCCTCGATGTTGTCACAGCCGGTCATGCTGACCAGGAGCGTGCCGTCGTCGCGCTTTTCGATACGGTCGATCGTCGCGTGGAAGCGGAAGTCGATGCCCTTGCGGATCGAAATCTGCATCAGCCGGTCGACGATCTGCTGGTCGTATCCACGCAGGATCACGTCCGTACGATTGACGAGCGTCACATGGCTTCCGAACTGGTGGAAGACGCCCGCGAACTCGTTGGCGATATAGCCGCCACCGGCGATGACGATCCGCTCGGGCACAGCCTCGAGGTGGAAGGTCTCGTTCGAGCTGATCGCATGCTCGATGCCCTCGATCCTCGGCATGACGGGGGTAGCGCCCGTGGCGATGAGGATCTTGTCCGCCGTGACCTCCTTGCCGCTCGCGAGGCGGACCGAGTTCGGTCCGGTGATCTCGGCACGCTCATGGAAGATGGTGACGTTATGGTTGGTCAGTGTCTCGGTGTAGGCGCCCTCCAGGCGACCCACCTCGGCGAGCACATTGTCGCGAAGCACCTGCCAGTCGAAACGCTTCTGCGGCACGTCCCAGCCGAACATGGCGGCATCGTCGAGGTCCTCGGCGAAATGAGCGCCATAGACGAGCAGCTTCTTGGGCACGCAGCCGCGGATGACGCAGGTGCCGCCGACCTTATGCTCCTCGGCGACAGCGACGCGGGCTCCATACGCCGAGGAGACACGCGAAGCGCGGACGCCACCTGAGCCGGCGCCGATGACGAAGAGATCGAAGTCCGACATCAGACCCCTGCCCTCTCGATGAGCGCGCGGGTTGAGGGGTCGAGCCTGCTGTCCTCAGCACCTTCGGCGAGTTGCCGGGCGATGTCCTTGCCGAGCTCGACGCCGAACTGATCGAATGGATTAATTCCGAGCAGGACGGCGTTCGCGAAGGTCCGATGCTCGTAGAAGGCGATGAGCGCGCCGAGCGAGCGAGCATCGAGCCGGTCGAGCAGGACCGTCGTGCTCGGGCGATTGCCGGGGTAGGAGCGCTGCGGGTCGTCGCTCTGGCGGCCCTGCATCAGCGCCGCGCCCTGAGCGAAGGCGTTGAGCAACAGCAGGCGATGATGCTCCGGGTCCTGCGCATCCTCGGCCTCACGGACTGCGAGGAACTCGACCGGTACCAGGACCGTGCCCTGGTGCAGCAGCTGGAAGACCGCGTGCTGCGCGTCCGTGCCGGTGCCGCCCCACGTCACCGGTGCCGTCGGTTGCTCGAGCGGCTTCCCGTCCGCCGTCACCGACTTGCCGTTCGACTCCATCTCCAGTTGCTGCAGGTAGAAGGGCACGAGCCTTAGCCGCTCGTCATAGGCGAACACGCCGCGCGTCTGGCAGCCCAGCTGCTCGACATAGAGCCGGTCCGCGAAAGCGGCGATGAGCGGGATGTTCTTCGCAGGCTCCGTGAAGCGGAAGTGCCGGTCCATCTCGGCCGCGCCCTCAAGCAACGCTTCGAATGCGTCCCAGCCCAGCGCCAGTGCAGCGGTGAGCCCAACCGAACTCCACAACGAATAGCGTCCGCCCACTCCTTCGCCGAACTGAAGGATGCGGGTCTCGTCGATGCCCTGGGCCAGCGCGGCCTCGGGCTTCGCCGTCACCGCGATGACACGGCCGTCCGGGTCCTCGACTCCAGCGTCGCGAAGCCACGCGCGCGCAGCGTCGAGGTTGGTGAGCGTCTCGAGCGTGGTGAAGGTCTTCGACGCGACGACGACCAGGGTCGTGGCGGGATCGAGCGGATCGATCGCATCCTCGAACGCAGCGCCGTCGATATTCGAGAGGAACCGCACATCATAGGAGGGCGCGGCGCGCCCAAGCGCATCGACCAGCAAGGCCGGTCCGAGCACCGATCCGCCGATGCCGATATGCAGGATGCCGGTGAGGTCACCGAAAGCGCCGCCCTCGATCGCGTCGACGAGCGCACGCATGCGCTGCCTGCGCGCGGTGGCGAGATCGACATCGTCGGTGGCTCCGCTGCCGCGTTCGGCGATGTGGGTGGCCGGGCGGTTCTCGCTCGGGTTGACCACGTCGCCAGCGAAGAGTTTGTCGCGGGCCTCGGCGAAGCCCATCCGCCCGGCACGTGCCGCGAACTCATCGAGCAACGCCTGATCGAGGTGGGTCTTGGACCAGTCGAAGTAGATCCCCGCGGCTTCGAAGGTCAGGCGGCTCAGGCGGTCGGGCTCGGCGGCGAACAGCTCGTCGAGCCGCTTCATCGAAGTTTGGTCCATCGGCGCCGCACATAATGCGCGCCCCGCCGTTTGCCACCCCGCCTTGACGCGGCGGCCCGGCGCGGAAACAAGCCGTTGATGGCTTCACGATCCTCCCGCCGCGGTGCGCGCAAGTCGAATTCGGCGCAGGGCGACAAGGAGACGGCCGGCTCGCTGATGCGCTTCATCCTCAGCGTGGCGGTCCTCGCCTGGCTGTTCCGGAGCTTCATCGTGCAGCCCTTCTACATCCCTTCCGGGTCGATGCTCCCGTCGCTGTACGTGGGCGATTACCTGATCGTCGAGAAATGGCCGTACGGCTATTCGCGCTACAGCTTCCCGTTCGGGATGCCGGCGTTCGGCGGAAAGCTGCTCTCCGGCATGCCGCAGCGCGGCGACGTGGCCGTGTTCCGCCATCCGGTCGAGAACTCCGACCTGATCAAGCGCGTGATCGGTCTGCCCGGCGATCTGGTCGAGGTGCGCGGCGGACGGCTGGTCCTCAACGGCCGCCCGGTGCAGCGCCGGCCTCTTCCCGCCATCAAGGTGCCCATGTCCCCCAACACCCCGTGTCGGGTCGTTCCGCCCGCCGAGCCCACCGTCACAGAGGCGAACGGGCATTCCGCCTGCGTGTACCCTGCATTCCTCGAGACGCTTCCCGGCGGCCCGAGCTACACGGTGCTGGACCAGCTCCGATCCGGCCCCGCAGACGATTTCCCGGCGACGCGGGTACCGGCCGGCCATGTGTTCCTGATGGGCGACAACCGCGACGATAGCCTCGACAGCCGCTTCCCGACGGTCGAGGGTGGCGTGGGCA
>DASVXN010000210.1:0-5622 GCA_036392635.1 Sphingomicrobium sp.
TATCGCCCGGAGGTCAGCGACCTGTTCTTTGCGCCGGGGCAGCCGCGATCGCGCCGCATTTTCCAGCGCGGGCCCGATGGATCGGTCGTGTCATTCGTCGACCGGCGCGAAGGCGAAGACATTCGCTGGGTGCGCGTCGCGGGGCAATAAAGCCCTAGGCCGACCTAGAATCCACGCCGCGAATGAATGCACCGACGAGCGTGTTGAATAGCTCGGGCTTTTTGAGGTTGGAGATATGCCCTGCGCCCTCGATCGGCTCGTAACGCGCGGCGGGTATGAGGTTGGCCAACTCGCGCGACAAAGCCGGCGGCGTGACAACATCATGGTCGCCGCAGACGACCAGCGTCGGGACTCTGACCTCATGCACGCGTTCGCGCTGGTCGGCGAGCCAGACGGCTTCCGCGCCGATGCGGTAGGCGGCCGGGTCGATGCGCGACATGGTGTCGACGACCTCGGCGCGAACCTCCGGATCGGCGGGCTGCGCAATGAGGACGTCGACGCGGCCCTCGGCCATGGCGGGCAGGTTCTCGCTGCCGGCAAGCGATCGTTCGTAAATTGCCGCACCTTCCGGATGGATCGCAAAGGTATCGGCGAGGACGAGCGAAGCGCAGTGCTCGCGCGCCGCATGATGAATGGCAATCGCGATGACGCCGCCAAGCGACAGGCCGCAGATGTGCGCGCGCTCCACCCCGAGCTCGTGCATGGCGGAGACGATCGCTGCCGCGTAATCGTCGCGCGTCGTGCCCTCCGGCGCCGGATCGCTGTCTCCATAGCCGGGGTAATCGAATGCGATCGTCCGCCGCCGGGCGCCGAAATGCTCTAGCTGCGGGTGCCATACGGATTTGTCCGAACCGACGCCGTGCAGGAAGACGAGCGGCGTCCGGTCGCCGGTGCCGGCTTCTGCGTAGCCGATTGCATATCCGTTGCTGGTGACGACGCGCGACATGCTTTCATCTTGGCAGCGGCGCGATGCGCACGCTAGCGTCACTTCGATGGCGCGCATGACGGTCAATGGCGAGGGTGTCGACTACAAGCTCGATCCCGACATGCCCCTGCTGTGGGCGCTGCGCGATGCGTCCAACCTCACGGGCACGAAGTACGGCTGCGACAGCCGGGATTGCGGGGCTTGCACGGTGATCGTCGACGGGCGCGCAGTGATGAGCTGCAGCGTTGCGCTGCGCGACCTCGAAGGTGCGACCGTCACTACGATCGAGGGGCTGTCGGGCACTCATCCGGTGCAACAGGCCTGGCTTGCCGAGCAGGTGACCATGTGCGGCTATTGCGAGCCGGGGTTCATCATGGCGATCGCGGCCCTGTTGCAGGCGAATGCCGCGCCGTCCGATGAGCAGATTGCTTCGCTGCCGAACATCTGCCGCTGCGGCGCTTACCCGCGCATTCGCAAGGCCATCGCACGCGCTGCCCAGAGTTCCGGCGGGCCCACTGCCAACTTACAAGCCTGAACATACGCTTCCGAAACAGTTCAGCCGTTGCTCATCGACAAAGGTGCACTTCCCGTCTCACGTACTGAGAAGGGTAACGAACATGCGTAAGGTTCTCATCGGATTGCTCCTCGCCGGCGCAGCGGCTTCGCCCGCACTTGCGCAGGACGAGAACAACCACGGCCGCTGGCATCGCGAAGCGCAGCAGCAGGGCGACCGGCAGCAGGCCCGCGAAGAGCGGCAGCAGGCCCGCCAGGAGCGGCAGGAGTTTCGTCAGGAGCGCCAGGAACAGCAGCAGCAGGTGCGCGAAGAGCGTCGCTCCGAGCGATTCGACGGCGGCAACTGGAATCGCGGACAGGCGCCGCAGTTCGTTCGCGAGCGGCAGCAGGTGCGCGCGCAGGATGGCGAGCGCGGCAACTGGGAGCGCCGCAGCCTCGAGCGCCGCGGCAACATCTCGCCGCAGGTCGAGGTTGAGCAGCAGGCGTACCGAAATCGCGGTCCGGTGCAGGTCGAGCGCAACCGCGACGGCGGCTGGACGCGGACCGAGAGCTACCGCCAGCGCGATGGCAGCTGGCAGCAGCGCAGCGGCGACTATCGCCAGGGCCAGTATGTGCAGCAGCCCTATCAGCAGCGCTACGGCGATCGCACCCGCTATTCGGGGCACACGTGGACTCGCGATTGGCGCAACGATCGCCGCTACGACTGGCGCCGCTATCGCGACAGCCACCGGTCGACGTTCCGCCTCGGGCTGTACATCGATCCGTTCGGCTACAACTACCGTTCGTTCAGCATCGGGTATCGCCTGCCGCCGGTTTACTTCGGCCAGCGCTACTGGTTCGACCCGGCGATCTACGGTCTGCCTTACCCGCCTCCGGGCACGCAGTGGGTGCGTTACTGGAACGACGCGTTGCTGGTCGACATGTACACCGGCGAAGTCGTGGACGTGATCCAGGGTTTCTTCTGGTAGAGCCACACGGCTGATTTATAGAAGAGGCGTTGCGGCCTGGCCGCGGCGCCTCTTCTCGCATCTGCGCGATGCAATCTCCGAGGTTCCTGATGAAGCTTGCCGGCCGCCTGATCATGTCCGCAGCACTGGCTGCTCTCTTGCCCGCAACTGCCGCGGCGCAGCCGCAACAAAGCGCCCATGACCGGCTGTTCCAGTTGTTCAAGGAGAGCGACGAGGCGAACCTCAGGCGCAACCCGCTGCAGGCGCTTTACCGCGGCGACTATCGCTATGCCGACCGGCTCGGCGACCTGTTCAGCGATGCGCATTACGCGGGCGAGAAAGCGGCCGCCGAGCGCGACCTCGCTGCGCTGCATGCCGTCCCGCGCGGCGAGCTCAGTGCGGACGACCAGATCGCCTATGACGTCTTCGACTACCAAACGCAGGACACGCTCCGGGGGCTCCAACCCGATCTGCTGACGCTCACCGAAGCGCTGCCGATGAACCACTTCTTCGGCCTGCACACCTCCTATCCGACGCTCGCGAGCGGGCAGGGCGGCGCGCCGTACGTTACTGTTCGAGACTATGAGAACAGCCTCAAGCGCAACCGCGACTTCGCGGCCAACGTTGACGAGGCGATCCGTCAGTGGCGCAAGGGCGAGGCGGAGGGGGTGGTCGATACCAAGCTCACCGTCCGCAACATGCTCGAGCAGCTCAACAACCAGCTCAAGCTGAAGCCGGAGCAATCGCCTTACTGGGGTCCGATCAAGGCGTTCCCGCCGTCGATCAGCGCGGCGGACCGCAGCCGGATCACGCAGGAGTATCGCGCGTCGCTGACCGGCGTAATCTACCCGGCCCTCACCCGCATGCGCGACTTCTTGCAGAACGACTATCTCGCCCACGCGCGCGAGCGCGCCGGTCTGATGTACATGAAGGGCGGGCCCGCGCTGTACGCCCAGCAGGTGAAGTCGACGACCACGCTGCCCATGACTCCCGAGCAGATTCACCAGCTCGGCCTCAGCGAGGTGGCGCGGATCACCAAGGAGTTCGAGAAGGTTCGCCAGGAGGTCGGTTTCAAGGGTGACCTCCGCGCCTTCTTCGAGGACATGCGCACCAATCCGAAGTACGCGCCGAAGAGCCGCGAGCAGCTCAACGGGGACTTCTACCGCATCAAGACGGCGGTCGAGGCCAAGGTCCCGCAGTACTTCTCGCTGGTGCCTAAAACGCCGCTCGTGATCCGGCCCTACCCGGCCTATCGCGAGAAGTTCGAGGCGGGCGGGAGCTACGACAGCGGCACGCCCGATGCGACGCGGCCGGGCACCTTCTACTTCAACGCCTATGACCTGCCGTCACGCTTCACTTGGGAGGAGACGACGCTCTTCCTCCATGAGGGCGAGCCGGGACACCATTTCCAGATCAGCCTCGCGCAGGAGAACAAGGCGTTGCCGAGCTTCATGCGGTTCGGCGGGAACACGGCCTATGTCGAGGGCTGGGCGCTCTATGCCGAGACGCTCGGCTATCCGATGGGCCTCTACGCCGATCCGATCCAGCGGTTCGGAACACTCAACGACGAGATGCTGCGCGCGATGCGGCTGGTGGTCGACACCGGCCTCCACGCCAAGGGTTGGACCCGCGAGCAGTCGATCCAGTACATGCTCGACCATTCCGGAGAGTCGAAGACCGACGCGACCGCCGAGGTCGAGCGCTACATCGCCATCCCGGGCCAGGCGGTCGCCTACAAGGTCGGCGCGCTCAAGATCCAGGAACTGCGCGACCGAGCCAAGGCTGCGCTTGGGCCCAGGTTCGATATCCGCGACTTTCACGCGCAGGTGCTCGGCTCGGGCGCGCTGCCGCTCGCCATCCTGGAGCAGAAGATCGACCGCTGGATTGCCGCAAAGCGAGGCGGCTAACTCGCCGCGCCCTTCGCCAAAGATACAAAATGGTGGAGAGGGCTGGATTCGAACCAGCGTACGCTTGCGCGGGCAGATTTACAGTCTGCTGCCTTTAACCACTCGGCCACCTCTCCACGAGGCAGGCAGGCGGGCCACATGGCGGCGCCGCTCCCGCCTGTCAACGCGTGAAGGCGCTCTTTCGCGGACCTGACCACATCCTTGGCAGCTTGCTTTCGCACTCGCGCACGGCGAACGGGGACAAGCTCCTGGAACTTCTGGACTTTGCAGCGCTTATGATTATGTACCGAACGATATGAATAAGCTCGGATCCATTTGCGCCCGCGGCCGCCCGCGCGAGTTCTGCACGGAGCAAGCGCTGGCGCGTGCCCTCGAGGTGTTCTGGAGCAAGGGCTACGAGGGCACGTCGCTCAACGACCTCACCGAGGCGATGGGGATCAATCGCCCGAGCATGTACGCGGCGTTCGGCAACAAGGAAGAGCTCTTCAAGAAAGCGCTCGACCTCTACGAGCGCGAGAAGATGGCCTACATCGGCAAGGCGCTCGAGCAGCCCACCGCGCGTCTCGTCGCGGAAACGATGCTCAAGGGTGCGGTCGAGAATGCGACCGGAGGCGAGCAGCCGCATGGCTGCCTTCGCGTAATCAATTCGGTCGCATGCGGAGCCGAGGCCGAGTCGATCCGGGAAGAGATCAACGCTCGCGGCAAGCTCGCCAAGGCAGCCCTGTCCGAGCGGTTTGAGCGCGCCAAAACCGAGGGCGATCTTCCCTCGCATGTGGACCCGCAGGGCATGACCGCAGTGCTGGTGGCGATGCTCCAAGGCATCTCGTTGCAGGCATCGCAGGGCGCGTCGCGCGACGATCTCGAGCGCCTGGCGCAGACGGGCCTGGCGATGTGGCCATCAGCCTGACTTCTGCCTTTCGCGAGATTTTTTATCGGCCGGTATAGAAATCTGCTTGACGCTGCCTACCTGTCTTCATACTGAACGGTACAGAAAGCTTCCGGTCAACTCACACCGGCTGCTGCGACCATCGGCAAGACAGAAGGGGCGATGAGTCCGACGTGACCTATTTCTTCCCGCGGGCCTGACACCCGCCAGTAAAACTTAAGCTCAGGACAGATCGTACCGCCGAAGCATGGCGCTTCGGCGAACAGGATTTTTGCGCCTGGAAGAGCCGCACGCGGCGGAGCGACCCTCCTTCCGCGAACGATGGTGCTCGCCCGGGGAAAAGGAGGAATACCATGGCGTATCTCGCCCGCATCGAGCCCGCACAGGCAACCTACCTGCAGGCACCTGCACCCGCCGCTCGGCAAGCACCGGAAGCTCGCTTCA
>DASVXN010000211.1:0-2482 GCA_036392635.1 Sphingomicrobium sp.
ATGCCGCCGATCGGGTTCCCGAGGTCTAACCGGTTCAACTGACGCGTTAACCAGCATCGATTAACAACACTGCACAGAGGCAAAAAGATACGGGGAATTAACCCCTCGTCGCCATAGAAGCCTTCATGCAGGCAGCAGCAACCCGCCGGACGGGAGTTCAGAAGCTCCGTCGTACGGACAGATCAAGCGCGACTCCGCACCTCGCCGCGGTCGACGATATCGGCTTGCTCAACGCACTTCCGATCGCTGCAGCGATCATTCAGCGGGACGACGACGGCGCGCTGCGCGTTTCCGCCCACAACAGCCGCTTCGTGGACGCCGTCAACAAATCCAACTGCACCGCGCTCGACTGGAATGAGGCAGACTGCCTCAAGACCGGTGCCATTGCCGACCTCCTGCAGCGCTATTTCGACGGCACCGAGATTTCGGGCGAGCTCGATTTCAAGCAGGGCGAAGGCGTCGCGTCGCAATTCTTCCGCCTCAAGCTCGCGCCACTGCCGAAGCGCAGGTCGGAAACGCCGCGCTGCCTGCTGAGCGTCGTCGACCGCACCGTCGAGGTGCAGGCCGAGCGCACGTTGCGGGCCGAAATGCTCCGCGACAGCCTGACCGGACTGCCAAACCGGCTCGCGTTCACCGAAGCCATCGAAAGCGCCGGCGAGACGGTTGCGCGCGACCTCGAGCATGCGGTGCTGGTCGTGGACATGCTCCGGTTCAGCCGGATCAACGAATCGATGGGCAGCCTTGCAGGCGACGAGCTGCTGATCACCTTCGCGCGCCGGATGATCCTCGCCCTACGCGCGGGCGACGTACTTGCGCGCACGGGTGGGAACGAGTTCGGCGTGCTGGTCTCGCTGCGGCGCGGCGTCGAGGATGCCCTCAAGGCGGCCGAGCGGATCCAGCAGGTGCTGACGACGCCGTTCAAGCTGTCCGAGCTCGAGATCAAGGTTGAATGCGCCATCGGCGTTGCCCTCATGCACAACGGCCAGGATGCCGAGGAGCTGTTTCGCAACGCCCAATTCGCCGTGAAGCAGGCCAAGGCCGCTGGGCGCCCGCAGGTCTATGAGCCGGGGAAGGCGACTGAAGCGCGCCGCCGCTTCTCGATCGAGACCGAGCTTCGCCGTGCGCTCGACAGGGATCAGCTGCAGCTCTTCTATCAGCCCCTGATCAACCTGAAGTCGGGCGAAGTCTCCGGCTTCGAGGCGCTTGCCCGCTGGACCCACGAGGACCGCGGCGAGATCAGCCCGACAGAGTTCATCCCCGTCGCGGAAGAGTCCGGTCTGATCCTTCAGCTGGGCCGCTGGGCGATGGACACGGCCGCCCAGACTCTTGCGTCCTGGGACAAGCAGGCCGGGGAGAAGCTGCCGCTGTACGTCGGCGTGAACCTGTCGGCCATCCAGGTCGCCCGCGACGATATCGCAGGCATGGTCGAGAGCAGCCTGCGATCGAGCGGACTGACGGGGGATCGCCTGACGCTCGAGCTCACCGAGAGCTCGATCGTTCAGGATCCCGCCCGCGCAACCCGCGTCTTCGACGCGCTGAAGGCACTCGATGCCACGGTGGCGATGGACGATTTCGGCACCGGCTATTCGAGCCTCGCTTATCTGCAGCGTCTACCGATCGACGTGCTCAAGATCGACAAGAGCTTCGTCTCTGGGATGATGGTCGATCCGGATGCTGTGGCCATTGTCCGCGCGGTGCTCAGCCTCGCGGAGGCGCTCGGGATGTCAACGACTGCCGAGGGCATCGAGACGGTCGAACTGGCGACCACGCTGGCGACGCTGGGATGCGCGTCGGGACAGGGCTTCTACTTCGCCAAGCCGCTTCAAGCTGAAGCGGCGCTTGAATATTGGAAGTCCCGGCGCCGCTGACTCAAGCGGCGAGCAGATCCGAATAGCGGGCAGGGCGCCGGTTTGCGGCCGCCTGGCTCAAGGTCTTCTCGATGCTCTTCACAAGCGCCGGGTGGCGGAGGTCCGGCGGGTGAACCCCGACCCTGAGAACCTCCAGCGGCACGTGCCGCAATGTCGCGGCCGCAACCAGCGAGGACGCGAGGCGCGCCCGCGTCCGGCTCGCCCAGGTGATGACTGGCCCCGCGGCGAGCTTCTCCCCAGTTGCCGGTGACCAGACGCGGAAGTGATCTTCGGCGAGCGGCACTTGTGCCTGGCGCAGTGCTGCCAGGGCGCCCTCTCCATACAGCCAGGCGGGCGCAACGAAGCCGTCGATCTCGCGGCCGATGATGTTCTCGATCAGCGCGCGGCCCTGGCGGATCCGGGCGGCGGCATCATGGCGAGACAGACCAAGGAACTCGCCTTCGCCAGCGGTCATGAAGCCGGCCCGCAGGCGATCACGAGCCCCGGAATGCTGGCTTGCATCGCGATGGTAGTAGCCGTGCAGGAACATCTCGACGCCGCTATCCGACCATTCGCGGAGGCGGGTGGCGAAGGGTGAGCCGGGCTGGAGAGGAGCTTCGCCCCAGTGGTTCGGC
>DASVXN010000212.1:0-3808 GCA_036392635.1 Sphingomicrobium sp.
GGTGCAACTTGCGTCCGAGAAGGGCAGCGGCACCGTCGTGACCCTGACCATCCCGCGCGGAACCCGATGATCCTTAACAATGAAGACGAGACGGCTGCATTTGGCGCCCGGCTTGCTCGTGTGGCGCGCGCCGGTGACGTCATCACGCTTGAAGGCCCGCTTGGAGTAGGCAAAACCGCCTTCGCCCGCGGGTTCATCGGGGCGCTTGGGCACGACGGGGACGTGCCAAGCCCCAGCTTCGCAATCGTGCAGCCTTACGAGGAGACCGAGCCACCGGTCTGGCACGTGGATCTCTATCGTCTCGAGAATGCGGCAGAGATCGAGGAACTGGGCCTCGATGCCGCGGCCGATGCAGTACTCCTCGTCGAGTGGCCGGAGCGCGCCGGAAGCGCGGCTTGGCCCGATGCGCTCGGACTGTCGCTCTCGTTTGCGCAAGACGGCGAGAGAATCTTGACAGCGAAGGTGCCCCCGTCATGGGAGGGACGATGGCCGCCCCGATGACTCCGCCGCCGCATGCGCCTGATTTCCTTGCCGCTTCCGGCTGGGCCGGCGCCGAGATCCTGCCGCTCGCCGGCGATGCTTCGTTCCGGCGCTACTTCCGGGTCGTGCATGGCGCGCGGACCGCAGTGCTGATGGATGCGCCGCCTCCGCATGAGGATCCGAAGCCGTTCATCTCCGTCGCCGAATGGCTGGTAGGAAGCGGGCTCACCGCGCCGGAGATTCTCGCGCGAGACCTCGAAAGGGGCCTGCTCCTTCTCGGCGACCTCGGCAGTGCTCGCCTGCGCGAGACGCTTGACGCCGATCCGCAGCGGGAGCGCGAGCTGTACGAGGTTGCCACGGACGTGCTCGTGCACCTCCACGATCATCCGCCGATGAGTGAGCTGAAGCCGCACGGTCTCGACCAATGGCTTGAGGAACTGCAGCTCTTCACGGAATGGTACTGTCCAGCCGTCGGCGGCGAGGTCGATGCCGAGAGCTATCAGACGGCGTGGCGGCAGGTGCTGGAGCCGGTCGCCAGTGACGGTCTTGGTCCGGTGACCGTCCTTCGCGATTACCACGCGGAGAACATCATGCTGGTCGAAGGGCGCGAAGGTGTCGCGCACTTCGGTCTGCTCGACTTCCAGGACGCACTTGCCGGCCACCCCGCTTACGACCTTGCTTCGGTGCTGGAAGACGCCCGGCGAGATGTTCCGCCAGCGATCGAACGCGCGATGATCGACCGCTACGTGGCTGCGACCGGACATGGTGAGACGTTTGAGCGCGCCTACTGGGCGCTTGCGGCTCAGCGGAACACACGCATTCTCGGCGTCTTCACGCGGCTGTGGAAGCGCGACAACAAGCCCGGCTACCGCCGTTTTCAGCCACGCATGTGGGGCTTGCTCGAGCGCGACCTCGCTCAGCCGCATCTTGAGCCCGTCCGCGACTGGTTCGACGCGAACATCGGTCCCCAGCTCCGCCGCGAGCCTTGGCAGGAAGCCGCATGAGCGGCACCCGGCGCTCCTTGCGGCTGCGCGCCGAGGTCGAGGCGGAGGTGCCGCACACCGCCATGATCATGGCTGCGGGCCTCGGAAAGCGGATGCGACCGCTTACGGCAACCCGGCCGAAGCCGCTCGTCGAAGTCAACGGCAAGGCGCTGCTGGACCATGTTCTGGACAGGCTGCGAACGGCGGGGGTCAGAAAGGTCGTCGTGAACGTCCACTATCTCGCCGACGCGCTCGAAGCCCACCTTGCAACCCGCGCGAAGGGCTTGGACGTCGTCATTTCCGACGAGCGCGACCTGCTGATGGAAACGGGCGGCGGGCTGGTGAAGGCCGCGCCGCTGATCGACAGCGATCCGTTCCTTTCTCTCAACAGCGACAATCTGTGGATCGACGGCCCCGCCGACACCATCAAGCTGCTCTCGTCTCAGTGGGACGGCTCGAAGATGGACGCGCTGCTGCTGCTGGTGCCCCAGGCTCGCGCGATGGGGCACAAGGGTCTCGGCGACTTTCACATGGATCGGACCGGCCGGCTGCGGCGGCGGGAGCGCAGCCATGTTGCGCCATTCGTATTTACGGGCATCCAGATCGTTTCGAAGCGGCTGCTGCGCGAGGCCCCTGATGGTCCTTTCTCGACCAACATCCTGTGGGACCGGGCGATCGAGGAGGGCCGGGCATTCGGCGCTGTCCATCAGGGGCTGTGGTTCGACGTCGGCACGCCGCAGGCGATCCCTTTCACCGAGGCAGCGCTAGAGGATGCCTGACCCGCAGCGGGTCGCCGTCTACACGATTCCGTCTCATCGCTCGTTCGCCGACGCACTTGCGGCGGGGCTGATTTCCCGGTTCGGCAAGGACCCGCTCGGCCTGGCGCAGGGACGCATTCTCCTCCCCAACAATCGCGCCGTCCGAGCGGTCACGGACGCGTTCGTGCGGGCGAGCGGCAGCGGTCTTCTTCTCCCGCGCTTGATCCCGGTCGGCGACCCGGAGCTTGAAGAACGGGTCGGCGGCGCGTTCGACCGCATCGATGACGCGCAAGCCGTTCCGCCGGCGATCGAACCGATGGAACGCTTGCTGCGCCTGGCGTCGAGCGTTTCGGGCGAGGGCACCGCAGAGAAGCTGCGCCTCGCTGCGGACCTTGCCCGCACCCTTGATGCGCTGCTCGTCGAGCAAGTGGAGCCAAGCCGCCTCAAGAGCGCAGTCGCGGAAACGAGTGACCTCGCCCGTCATTGGGAACGCTCGCTAGCCAAGCTCCAGCTGATCTACGAGTATTGGCCGGACATCCTCGCCGAGCGTGGCGCGATCGACCTTGCCGAGCGTCGCAATCGGCTGCTGCACAACCTCGCTGAACAGTGGAAGGACGAACCGCCGACCAGCTTCACCGTCGCGGCAGGCATTACCACGGCAGCGCCCGCCGTCGCGGCGGTGGTCGCGCGCGTGGCGAGAATGCCCGAAGGCATGGTGGTCCTCCCCGGGCTCTGGCTTTCCGACATCTTCCCCGATGATGAGTGGGAGGCGCTCGGGCCCGACGAGGACCGGCGGGGCGAGGCTACGCACCCGCAGTTCCACCTCAAGCTGCTGCTCGACCGCATCGGCGTTGCTCGAGCGGAGGTGTCGCGGTGGCGGTCGTCCGGCGGTTCAGCTTCGTCACCTCTGCGCACTCGAGCGGTGTCGAATGCCATGGCCGCGCCCGAGTTCTCCCACAAATGGGAGACGCTGAAGCCGACGGAGCGGCGCTTGTCGGGCATTCGGCTGGCCGAGCTGTCGGACCCTGCCGCCGAAGCTCAGGCGATCGCGCTGACCTTACGCGAAGCGCTCGAAACGCCGGAGAAGACGGCGGCCCTAATCACTCCCGACCGGCAACTTGCGCATCGGGTCGCGGCCCTGCTGGGGCGTTGGGGCATCGAGGCCGACGACAGCGCAGGGAAGCCGCTGACCGTGACGCCCGCCGGTACGCTGCTCCTCGGCATAGCGAGCGCCGCGGCGGAGGAGTTGGCCCCAGTGCCGTTGCTGGCGGTCCTCAAACATCCGCTGGTCGGAGGCGATGGCGACAATCGCCTCGCCTGGCTCGAAGCCATCCGTGAGCTCGACCTCAAGCTGCGCGGACCACGGCCGAAAGCCGGTCTCGTCGGACTCGATACGCACTTCGGATCCCTGCGCGCATGGCAGAGCGTGCGGGAGACCCTCGGTGACGTTGCCACACTGTTCAGCGAGCCTCTTTCCCTCGCGACGTTCGCTCAGCATGTATCCCGTGCTGCGACCAAGCTCGCCGGTGAAGCTGCCTGGCGCGGACCGGCAGGACGGATGGCAGCAGAGCTGATTGCCGAGCTGCA
>DASVXN010000213.1:0-2094 GCA_036392635.1 Sphingomicrobium sp.
GGACGAAAAGGTGGCGCTGACCGCGATGTTCGAGGCAGTGACCGGCTATGACTTGGCATCGGAGGATTGAGCGAGCCGCTTGAGCTCGTACAATTTTTCCAGCGCTTCGCGGGGGCTTAGCCGGTCGGGATCAAGAGCTTCGATGGCAGCAGTGAGCGGGTCGGGTCCGTGCTCAGGCTCCACAGCCGCAAACAACGGCAGATCGTCGAGACCGGCGGCAATGCCACCCGTCGCATCGCGCCCGGCTTCGAGCTTCGAGAGTACGGACTTCGCGCGCGCGACCACCGCTGGCGGAAGGCCGGCGAGCTTGGCGACGGCGATACCGTAGCTGCGATCGGCTGCGCCCCCTGCAACTTCATGAAGCAGGACGAGGTCCCCTTTCCACTCGCGTGCGCGGACATGGTGAAGGGAAAGGCAGTCCAGCCGTCCGGCGAGCCGGGTCAGCTCGTGGTAGTGCGTCGCGAAAAGCGTCCGGCACTTCAGCTGGTCGTGCATGGCCTCCACGACGGCCCAGGCGATCGCGAGACCGTCATAGGTCGACGTCCCGCGACCAATTTCGTCCAGGATGACAAGGCTCTTGGACGTGGCCTGGGCGAGGATCGCGGCAGTCTCGACCATCTCAACCATGAAGGTCGAACGGCCTCGCGCCAGGTTGTCGGACGCGCCGACGCGGCTGAATAGCCGGTCCACGATTCCGACCTTCGCTCGAGAAGCAGGCACGAAACTTCCCGACTGCGCGAGAACGGCAATCAGTGCAGTCTGTCGCAGGAACGTCGACTTGCCGCCCATGTTCGGACCCGTAATCAGCCACAGCCGGTCGCTCGGCCCCATCAAGAGGTCGTTCGCGACATAGCGCTCGCCGCCGTTGCGGAGCGCTGCCTCCACAACGGGATGGCGCCCGGACTCGATCTCCAGGCAGGGCTGGTTCGTCAGCTGAGGCCGCGTCCAGCTGCCTTCGGCGGCTCGGTGGGCGTGGCTGGCCGCTACGTCGATGCGGGCGATCGCATCGCCGGTCGCGGTGATCTGAGCGGCTGCGGCGACCGCAAGCCCGATCAGTTCCTCGGCATGCGCCGCCTCGGCCGCAAGCGCGTGCCCGCCGGCCTCGATGACTCGACTCGCTTCTTCGTGCAGTTCGGGCGAGTTGAACCGCACTACGCCCGCGAGGGTCTGGCGGTGCGTGAAGCCGCTGTCCGGCGCCATCAGCTTGTCGGCATGACGCGCGGAAACTTCGACGTGATAGCCGAGCACGGCATTGTGACGGATCTTCAGTGAGCTGACGGCGGTCGAGTCGCGATACTTGGCTTCGAGCGCAGCGATCGCCCTGCGGCCGTTCGATGCGGCGTCGCGGAGCCGGTCCAGCTCCTCGTCATAGCCTTCCGCGATGTACCCGCCCTTCGAACTGTCGATCGGCGGCGACGAGACGAGCGCACGTGACAGATGCTCGACCAGCGCGTCATGCCCGCCCAGCTTCGGCAGGAGCTGATCGAGGAGGGGAGGCCGGTCGGGCTCGGCCGAGAGCTCGCCCCTGAGTGACTCGGCCGCGCCCAGGCCGTCGCGAAGCAGTGCCAGGTCGCGGGGGCTTCCGCGGCCTGCAGCCAGCCGCGCCAACGCCCGCGTGAAGTCGGGCATTGCGCGGAGTGACTGTCGCGTCCGCTCGCGCCGGATCGCATCTTCGTGCAGCCAGGCGACGAGCAACAGGCGTTGTTCGATGGCGGATTTCTCCACCAGCGGCGCCGCGATGTCCTCGCAGAGCAAGCGCCGGCCGCCGGCGGTCTGGCAGCGGTCGATTTCGCCGAGCAGGCTCCCCGCAATGCTGCCGCTTGTCGACCGGGTCAGCTCCAGGCTTTCGCGGCTCGCGCTATCAATCGCCATGTAGCTGGAGCGTCCGATCCGGCGCGGCGCGTCGAGCAGGATGCCGGCGCCCTTTTGGGTCGCATCGAGATAGGCGAGCAGCCCGCCCGCCGCGCAAAGCTCCGCACGAGAGGGGCCGCCCAGCCCATCGAGCGTCGAGACGCCGAACCGGCTCTTGAGCGCGCGCTCGCCGGCAACGCTGTCGAACCCGCCCTTGCCCGCGCTTGTGCGCACACCAGGTAC
>DASVXN010000214.1:0-10722 GCA_036392635.1 Sphingomicrobium sp.
GCACCCGCTTCTCGGCTCGACGCTTCGCGCGTGTGTCGGTGCGCTCCTCCGTTGGACAGGCCGCCGCTCGCCCGAACAGATCCTTGGACCTGTCGACGCACTGAAGCTCAGATCGTCAATGACCCTCTTCGACACGGTCGAGCCGCACGGCCCGTACGCCGACGCACTCGCCGCCTTCTTCGAGGGCGAGGCTGACGAGCGGACGCTCGCATTGTTGAACGCGCGGGCCTAGTCAGGGGACGAACTTCGTTCCGCCACCAGTGGGAGACCCCTAATGCGCAAGCTCTTGTCCGCACTCGCCGCCGCCAGCATCGCCGTCACGCCGGCCACCGCAGCGCTCAAGGCAGGGCAGAAAGCGCCGGACTTCACCACCACGGGCGCGGTCGGCGGTAAGGAGTTCAAGATCCGCCTCGCCAACCAGCTGAAGAAGGGGCCGGTCGTCCTCTACTTCTTCCCCAAGGCCTTCACGAGCGGCTGCACCGCCGAAGCGCATGCGTTCAGCGCCGCGATCGGCGACTTCAGGAAAGCCGGCGCGCAGGTGATCGGCATGTCCGGCGACGACCTAAAGACGCTCCACGACTTCTCGGCCAAGGAATGCCGAAGCGCGTTCCCCGTCGCGACCGCGACCCCCGCCATCCAGAAGGCCTACGAAGTCGCCTGGGCAGAGCATCCCGGATTGACTACCCGCACGTCCTACGTGATCGCGAAGAACGGCCGCGTCGCCCTCGTGCACGACGACCTCAACTTCAGCGAGCACGTGGCAAAGACCCTCGCGGCGGTCAAATCGCTGAAGTAGCGCTTCCGCCTCGCTGTTAATCCGGCAGCCATCTGCCGGTCACGCGCCGGGAGCTATCTGCGCGCTTTGCCCTCAGCGGCACAACTTTGGGGAAAGCGTCATGAAATCCAGCACCAGCATGGTCGTCGCCGCGGGTGTTCTCGCGCTTGCAGCGTGCAACAAGAAGAGCCCGGCCGAGAATCGGGCGGGGCAGATCCAGGCCAACGCCGAGAACCAGGCGGAGAACGTCACGGCCGCCGGCGAGAACCAGGCCGCCAACATCATGAACGCCGCCGAGAACAAGGCGAGCGCGGTGAAGAACGAGTCGAAGAACGAGGCTGCCGAGATCAAGAACGAGGGCGCCAACGAAGCGGCCGCCGTCAAGAACTCGGCGTCGACCACGGCCGACGCAAAGAAGAAATAAGTTCACGCGAGAGCACGCGTCGAAGGCGAGGGGCGTCCGAAACGGGCGCCCTTTGCTCGTGGGCATGCCTAGCTGTCGGCGGACTCCTTGGCGACGAACTTGTTGAAGCGGCTCTCGCCCTCGCCGTGGAGGAATGCGATGTCGCTCTCGTCGAAGACGCGGAAGAACTCGTCCCACTCGATCCGCTCCAGCCGCGTGTCGTCGTTGCCGCCGGGCTCATCGAAGTCGATGCGCAGCACGCCGCCGCTCTTGCCGCTGCGGACGATTGCCGGGTGACCCTTGTGCTGGTCGACCCACTTGCGGATCGTTTCGTGGTTGGTGGTGGTCTTCGCGCTCGACATGGCGTCCCTCCGTGCAAGTGGCTGATGGCAGGGCCTGCAATGATCGGCGGAACGAGCAGGTTCCGTCCGAACGGCAGTAAGTCATTGAATCAGCACTAGGAACCGAAATCGCGCGGCGTGCGCTTTGCAGCGGCCCAACGATCAGGGGAAGGAAAGGCGATGAACATCTTATCCAAGCTCGCGACGGCAACCGCATTCGCGGCGCTCGCGGCGTGCGGCGGCAGCAACGACGCGAACAACACCGACATGAATGCGACGGACATGAACGCCACCGACCTCAATGCGGGCATGACCGACCTGAACGCGACCACGGACATGAACGCGACCGACATGAATGCCGGCACGACCGACATGAACGCGACTGCGAACGCCGACTTGAACAACACGAGCGGCAACGCGTCGAGCAACATGGGCGCAACTACCAACAACAGCATGTAATCCAGCCGTTACTGTCGAACGCGGGCGCCTGCCGCTGGCCGGCGCCCGTCGACTTGTCCGCGACGGTGCCCAGACGAGCTAAAACGTGCGTTTACCGCGCGCTAACGAGTTCCCGCTCGTCGCTGCTACGGTGCGCACCGCCGTTAAACGTGCTCCCGACGGCCGCTCGTGGGTGTTTTTCCCCATTATGTCCAAGAGCACGAAACATCTGCGAACCAGCGCCTTACCCGCGATTGCCGCGGCCCTTGCGCTTTCATCAACCCCGATCCTCGCCCAGGAGGCACAGCCCGTTCCGACGGACACGACTCCGGCGGCGAGCCAGCCGGCACCTACGCCGGATGCGGCGCCGGCCGATCCCGCACCTGCCGAGACCGCGGCCCCGGCTAGCCCGGCAGCCGACGCAGCCCCGACTCCCGCAACGAGTGATGCGACGGCGTCTGCAGTCGCAGTGCGGACTACGCGCCCCGCGAGGCACGCCGGGACGGCGAAGCCATCTCAGGCGAGCACGCGTATCGCCACGAGAACGACCGCCAGTCGCGCCTCTGCGCCAGTCACGTTGACGCAGACAGCAACACGCACCGCACCGGCTGCTCCGGCTCCCCCGGTCACCACGACCTTGGATCCCGCTGGCACGCCGGTTTCGGACATGAAGACGACGTCCTCCCAGCAGGCGACAACCACAAGCGCGAAGCCCGCTGAGGACGCTGACAACACGCTGCCCATTGCTGCCGGAGCGCTGGCCCTGCTCGCTATCGGTGGCGCTGCGGTCGCGATGAACCGGCGCCGTCACGAGCACGAGGAAGAGTGGATGGACGAGGAGTCCATCGACCACGAGCACATGACCGTCGCCCACGAGCCGCTCGTTGAGGACGTGGTGCACGAACCCATGGTCCACGAAGAGCAGCCGACGATCTTGGCTCCCCCGGTGTCGGCATTCAGCTGGGGCAACCAGGAACGGACTGCCCAGCGCGCCCAAGAGCCGCTGGTCGCGGAGGATGATCGCGAGCCCGGTGAGACCTGGGTCGAGCGGGCTTATCGCGGCCCTAGCCCCCTCAACCCGTCCGTGTCGCTGAAGACGCGCCTGCGCCGCGCCGCCTTCTTCGACAAACGCGAACGCGACGCCGCAGCCGGTCTCGCGGCGCCCGTCGACCCGACGGCCGGGCTGCCCGACCGGATGGTCAACGAGCGGCAGGACGAGCTCGCCTGACGACCCGAACATGGAAAGGACGTGGCCGCCGCTCGGGTTCACCGGGCGGCGGGTTCGCATCCGAGTGAGGCAGCTGCCGCTTTAACCCTTTCTAAGCACCCGCCGCGCACAATCCTGCGCGGGTTATCAAGGCGGAGTCGGACATGGGGGCCTCGGCAACGGGCGTGAAGGCGGCAGAGCAGCAGCCGGCGGCGGAATCGCTGCTGACGGCGTTCAAGACCTTGTCGGCTGCAGAGCGCCGCCGCCATGCCAGCGTGCTCAACTACTGGCTCTCAGTTCGCGGCGACAAGGAGTTCCCGCCGCTTCACGACCTCGATCCGCTCGAGCTCTCCGATGCCGGGCCAAGCTCGATCCTCCTGGAACTGATCAGTGGCGGCCATGACGCCGAGATCCGCCACCTCGGCGAGGCCCTTCGCGAGGAAGCCTGGCCCGAACGGATCGTCGATGCGCCGAACCCGTCGGTCCTGTCCTGCATCGCCAGGAAGCTGCCGATCGTCGCCATCAGCCGCGACTTCCTCGCCTTCGAGGATGATTATGAAACGGCGGCGGGGAAGACCCGCTGCTCGGTGACGCTCCTGCCGCTCAGCGCCGGCGGCGCTTGGGTCGACTATGTCTATGCGCTCGTCAGCACCGAGACCGATCGCGTCGCGGCTGCTGTCGAGCCGGAAGCGCCGGAGGCGGAGCTCGAGCCCGAGATTTCAGAAGAGGCTGTCACCGGCTTTGACGAAGAGGTTCTCGCCGAAGACCCTTCCGAAGAGGTGGAAGAGTTTGAACAGCCTACCGCTGTAGAGCCGGACTACGTCGAGCCCGCGGGGGAAGAGGTCGAAGAGCCCGCCGCCGACGCTTCCCCATCGCCGAAGGCGGCGCCGGGCTTCTCGAAGCTTCTCGACAGCATCGCCGGCCTGACGGGCTTCTACGGAAGCCAGCCGGTCCGGGTCGACCCTGTGATCGAGGAAAGCCCCTCCGCTTGGGATGAACAGCCGGCCGAGGAAGAAGCTGTCCTCGACCAAGAAGAGATCGCGCCGGAACCCGTGCAGGTCCAACAGCCTGCCCCGGAGCCCGCTGAAGACGCCGCCCCAGTAGCATTGGAGGGAACGTTGCAGAACAAGCTCACTCAAGTCCGCGCCCAGGCCGAAGAAGCTCGCCAGGCACGCCTCCGCGCCAACTCGGCGCTCTACGAGGGCCTCGGCGCCGCCTACGATTTCGCGCTGGACGCCGAAGAGACGCCGGAAGAATATCTGCGTCTCGTCGAGGCGCAGGGCCTGAAGATCCAGCTCCGTTCGCCGATGAAGCCGGTTGTGAAGCTGGCGTTCGCCGAGACCTGCGACGAGCCGACCATCAAGCAGCTCGAGGCGGTTCTTGCCTGGGCTTTCGACCAGGAGCTCCCGCGCGGCACCCTGGCCGAGCGCATCGAGGCAGCGGGCGGCATCGCGCCGATCCTGAGCGGACAAGCAAAGGCCGCCTGAGCGGCGGCCTTACTTCCAAGTCAATCTAGGTCAGCGGTTCTTGGGCCGCTCGCCGCTGCGCAGCGCCTCGACGAACGAGTCGACCGCGCACTTGCGGGATAGATCCGCGAGGATGGCGATCTGGTCGTCCGTCGCGGAGCGGGCGAGCCAGTGCGTGCGGCTGGCGATGCTGCGGAGTTCCTTGATCGCGGTTTCCGGAAGCTGCCCCTGATCGGCGAGCAGTTTTTCGAACACTGCATCCGACAGTGGCCGCTCGAACTCGAGTCCGATGAACTCCTCGCAGTTCCACGCAACACGACAATATTGGTTTTCCAGACCTGCGATGCTGAGCCAGACCCAGCTGTCCTCCTTGACCGGAGAGGTGCACTCGATGCGGCAGCCGTGTGTCGACATGTCGATAACGCGGGCCCGGACGCGGCTGCTCCGGCCATCGCGCATCGTTGCAGTGAGGCGCAGCGCAAGGCGCTCGACGCGCCTCCGGTCCGGCTGAGTCTTCGCAGCTTGAGACATGTGAGTCTTACCCTTCACGCTCTTCTGCTGCTCAACTGGTGAACAAATGGTTGTGATCAGGCCGGCGCGGCCGCAGCCGCTGACGGTCCGATGCCGGCCTCCTCACCCCGCGAATAGGTGCCGATCAGCACTCCGGCGGCGAGGACCCGGCCGGAGACATGGTCCCGCAGGTCCCCACGGCCGGGGCTCGCCTCGTCGCTGCTCTCGCCAGGACCGAGGGCGAGCAGCTGGAAGACATAGTCGTGGCTGCCGTGGCCGGTCGGCGGATCAGGCGGCAGCCAGCCTTCCACCAAGCCGGAGTTCCTGCCGACGTTCTTGTCCTCGGATCCGTTACCGTCGGCTTTGATTGCACCTTCCGGAAATCCTCCGAGGCCGGGGTCGATGTCGAGAACGATGGCGTGGACCAGCGGCCTCGGCGCCGGGGCGTCCGGATCCTCGACGATCAGCGCCAGCGACACGGTGCCTTCCGGCACGCCGCGCCACGTGAGCGGCGGCGAGACGCCGTCTCCATCGGCCGTGAAGCGCTCCGGCAGCCTGCCGCCGGCCGGGAAGGCAGGGCTGGCGAGATCGAGCTTGCCGGCCCCAGTGAGGTCGAGCGTCGCCAGGGTGAGCTTGTCGTGGCCGGCACGGACGTTCGTCAGGGCCGAACCGAGCCAATGGGGGATGTTCTCCAGCATGGTGCTCCAACGCCCATGGCCGATCTAGGTCGCAGTGGTCGGGCTCGGCCTCCAACAGGGCGACGCGGCCAGTTGCAGGAAGTCCGGGACGGGCGGCTCTGCGCTGCTCCTCCCGCGGTTGCCCTGCTCCTTAGGAACGTTACGGTCCCGGCTTCGTTGCCCGGCTGGAGGCCGGAACAATAAGGAGAGGGAAATGAGGCTTACGCTTATTCTCGCCACGTCAGCAATCATGCTGGCGGCATGTGCAAGGACGCCACCGCCGCAGCCGTTGCAAACCTGCGCGGACGGCACGCAGCTTCCGGCCGACCAGCCGTGCCCGCCGCCGCCGCCTCCGCCACCCCCGCCGCCTCCGCCGCCGGTCACCTGCCCCGACGGCAGCACGGTTGCGGCCGGCCAGACCTGCCCGCTTCCGCCGCCACCCCCGCCGCCTCCGCGGCGCGCCGGCGAACGCGGCTAAGCCGATCAACAGGGCGCCCGCCGGAAACGGTGGGCGCCTTTTTCTATGGGTTCAGGCGACTCGGCGGATGATCCCGCTGGTGGTTGCGACCACGAGCCCGAGCTTGCGGACCTTGGCAGTGCTGCTCGCCACCTGGCCCCCGGGCAGCGGCGCCATCAGCTGCTCGACAGCCAACCGTCCATTCATGGGGAAGCGGAATCGATAGCGGTCGCCGACCCTGTCGATGACCACCGGCCCGCTCGCCTCGGTCATGGTGCCGGTGTAGCGGCCTGGCGCCACCTGGCGGATGTGCCATCGGCGCTCCTGCGGCGCCTTTCCTTCGTCGAAGACCTGCTGCACGAGAACCAGGCTCCCGTCCGGCTCGATCCGTCCCTCGCCGATGCTGCGGGTCGAATAATCCTTCTGGAACATGATCTTGACCCGGCCGACGCTCTCCGTCCGGCCGACGAAGAAGCGCAGGGGGTCGACGGGGGCGGTCATCGGCGTCGCGGCCGAGGCGGATCCAAGAAGCAACAGCGGCGCGAACCGGGTGAGACGCAAAGACAACATCGGCACGAGCCAACGACGGGAAGGGCGGATGGTTTCCGAACGTCTGCACGCCGACGGAACGTAAGCCGCTCGCCGCCCGTTCATGACGCTAGCGCAACTTTGAACTCTGTCAGGACCCTCCATGCAAACGCCGAACATCATCGAACGCGCCTTCCAGCTGGCGCGCGACTCCAGCAGCGTGGAGGAGATCCGCAAGGCCCTTCGCCGCGAAGGCTATTCGAACGTCGATGCCCATCTCGGCGGCGCATCGATCAAGGCCGACCTCAAGAAGCAGTTCGTCCGCTAGGCGCCGACTGCTCCTGAACCCACGGCTCCTAAACTGCCGCAGGGCGTTACCGGAGGCGACATGGCGCAGCGACGCCCAGCAGGAGAACCGTGATGGCGAAGGGACAAGTCCGGTCGAACAAGGAAGCCCGCAAGCCGAAGAAGGAAAAGGTGAAGACCATCGCCGCGAATCCTTCGACCAAGGGCGGCCAGCGCGGGCTGGAGCATCTGAAGAACGACTGAGCCTCCGGTGAGCGGGCCGGTCCGCATCCTGGTCGATGCCGACGCCTGCCCGGTGAAGGACGAGGTCTATCGCGTCGCCTGGCGGCGCGAGGTGCCGGTGCGGGTCGTCAGCAACAGCTGGCTGCGCGTGCCCAATCATCCGCTGATCGAGCGCGTGGTGGTCTCCGAGAAGTTCGACGCCGCCGACGACTGGATCGCCGAAGAGGCCGACACCCGAACGGTGGTGGTCACCGGCGACATCCTGCTCGCCGACCGCTGCCTGAAGAAGGGCGCGACCGTCATCGGCAACAACGGCAGGCCGTTCACCAGCGCCAGCATCGGCGGCGCGATCGCGACGCGGGCGATCATGGCCGACCTGCGGGCTGGAGCCGGCGTGACGGGCGGGCCCGCGCCGTTCGCCAAGGCGGACCGCTCGCGCTTCCTCCAGGCGCTCGACGAGGCGCTGGTGCGGCTCGCGAGATAGCGGCCTTTCCACGCGAAACGCAGCAATCGCAGCGAACCTACGCGTTTAGAAAGACGCGCGACGGAGCGGAGGGGCATCGTGCTGACCATCGTCAGCTTCGACCACAGCCGACAATCTGTAGGACAGCATATTTGAAGCGTGGTGCGCCCCCGCCATGCGTCCGACGATGCTGCGGCGGCGGTTGGGCCTGCCCGGTCGGTTGCGGCGTTGTGGCGAGCGTCCTCGTCCATCGTTGGAGCCGGTCATGCGTAAGCCGATCACTGTCTGTCTGGCGCTGTGCACCGCCGCCTGCGCCAGCCCGTCGCAACGGATTGCGACGGCGCTGACGAACGCCGGGCTCGACCCAGCCCGTGCGCAGTGCGTCGGTCGAAGCTTGGAACGCGACCTGTCCATTGCCCAGCTGCAGCAGCTCGGGAACGCCGCACGCGCGTTCAAGGCGAGTGGCGCGACGCCGCGGCACATGAGCGCCGCAGACCTGATTGCCGCATCCGCTCAGATCAGCGATCCGGCCGTGCCGCTCGCGGTTGCGCGCGCCGCTGCCGCCTGCTCCTGACGTTTCTCGGGTGGAAGCCGGCCTCAGCGAATGAAGCGCAGTTCCCGAGCCATCATGGAGCCCATCGGGTCGGCGAGCTGGCGCCCGCGCGCGAGCTGCGCCTCGCGGGCTTCGAGCGACCCGGCCGTCTTGCGGCTGAGCTCCTCGAAGAACTCCGGCCCGCGGTCGAAGGCGGCCATGTTCTTGAACTGCTGCAGCACAAGGATGTCGGGCTCGTCCTTGCGCGGGTTCTGCACCGCGAGGATCTTGTAGTCGAGAACCGCGCCCGTGCGCTTTCCGTAGTCGATCCTCGGCAAGACGGTCTCACGCACATACTTCATGTACGCGTTGAACTGCCCCGGCTTCACGTCGATGAGACCGATGGTCCAGACCGTCCCATTGTCCCAGACCCGCTCGACGACCTGAGCCTGGACTGCTGCACCTGTCAGGAAAGAGGCCAATACGGCTGCCGCAAGCGTATGACGCTTCATGACACGTCTCCCTGTTCGGATCGAACTCGAGAGCGTCGAAGGTCGACGCCCGAGTCGACCGGCAGCCATTATGCCACGGAAATATAAGGGAAAACAGCCGTTAGGCTAAGCCCTAGCGCCCCTGCGGGTTTACTGGCGCCCTGCGCGGCGGCGCGGCGACGCTCTGGAGCAGCTGCACCTTCGTCTTCACCGCGCTGACGCATGCGCCCATCAACGTCGCGGCATTGGCGTCGGTGATCGTCTTCGACTGCGCGTCGAGCGCGGCCTTGAACTGCGCCGAGCTCGGCTGCCCGACCCGGCCGAGATAAAAGTAGAGCGTGTCTTCCGCGATCTTCTGCTGGTTCGCGTCCTTCGCCTGGTGTGCGAAACCGCTCGCCAACACGATGCAGCGCGCCTCGTTGGCGCTTTGCGCAGCCGCCGCTCCGCCGCTCGAGAGAAGCGCTGCGGCCAGCATGATCGAAAGGGGCTTCATGTTCGAATTCTCCATGGTTCCGGGCCGCGATAGCCGCGGGCAGTACGACCCGGCATGAACGAACCGAAGTGGACGGGCGATGAGTGAAAACGGGGTTCCTTCCACTTCCTCCACTTCGTTGGATTCGGGCGTCCGATCCGGCCCAATATGCGTCAGCATCGGTACGCCGCCCGAGCAGGCGAACCGCGAGGCCCACCTCGTCATGCCACTGCCGGAGTGAGGGCAGCGGAACTCTGCGTCAGCTTTAGCGACATTCAGCGAGTGAAGCGCCGCCCCAGCGAAGATCAGCCCGACGCCGTCGGCCGGATCGGCGAGCGCTCCGGCGGCGACTAGCTCGCGGCGCACCTGGGCGGCCCAGGTCTCCGTCAGGTGCGCGGCGAAGCCGTTAGTCAGCGGAAATGGCGTGCTCAGCCATTCCACCAAACCCACTCGTCTGCATCAATCCGCCCGTTGTGGTTGCGGTCGATGCGCGACCACGCCGTGGCAGACCAGTATTCGTCCGCGCTGAGGTAGCCGTCTCCGTTCGCGTCGAACGCAGTCCAATAGTTGGTCCAGTAGCTCGGGTTGTAGTTGGCGGCCGGGTAAAAGCCGCCCGCACGATAACAGGCCTCGAACTCCGAACGACTGACGCGGCCGTCGTGGTTCATGTCCCACGCGCCGTAGCCGGCGGTATGGAAGGTGTTCCACTCATCGCCGCTGATGAAGCCGTCACCGTTCACATCGATCGGGCTCGATGCGGCGCAGACACCATCTGCCGCGGCCGGCGCTGCAGTGGGCACTGCGGCCGGCTCCGTTGCGCAAGCGGCGAGAGATGCCGCGCTAGCGAGCGATAAGACCGAAACGAGCTTTCTCATGAGCGCCTCCTGTTCTCGCGCCCGCCCGCTGCCCTCCGAAGAGGTGCCCATACCAAAAGCTCAACAGCCGTGGCAGGTTCCGTCTTGGCCGCAGCCTACACGTCGCTCGGCATGACCTTCGTCGCCGCGTGATCGCCAATTACCGTCGTCCACTCCCGCACGTGCCAGCGCTCCACCAGCCCGCCCGTGACGTAAGGGTCGGCTTTGGCAAATTCCTCCGCGACCGAGGCGTTATCGGCGGCGAACATCAGGACGGCGCCGTCGACAGGGTCGGCGAGGGCTCCTGCGACGACCAGCTCGCCGCGCTCCTGGGCGGCCCAGGCATGTTTCAGGTGCGGTCCGCGGAACGCCGGGCGGCGCTCGAGGATGTCGGGGACGTAGTCGTAGAAGAGGAGGAAGTGCTTCATTCTGCTGTCCTCAAGAGTGGTCCTGTCCGGTAGCTGGAGCTTCGGTGAGCGGCGGCCCGACGTAAACGAGGGCGCTCACGCCGCTCTCCAGCGCGACCTCGGTTCGGCCGTAGACGTCGACTTCATAGGAGTCGGTCGCGGTGAGTTCCTCG
>DASVXN010000215.1:0-8953 GCA_036392635.1 Sphingomicrobium sp.
CGAGCAACTGGGCCAGGCCGCGCCTGAGGCCAAGGGCAGCGATCTGCGCCGCGAACTCGACCGTCAGGACGGCATAAGCGAAGCGGCCGAGCGCAGCCGGCCCGTAGATGCGCCCGCCGATAAATAGGAACGGCACCATGCCGGCCAGGCGAAGCACGAAGCCGAAGACGTTGAGCCGACCGCCGCGGGCGAGCGTCGCCATATCCGCATCGGGTCCGGCGGCCTCGCCGGCGTCAGCTGCGGTGTGCGCGCCCTTGCCCTTGGTCAATGCGCCTGGCCCCAGTTCGGCCCCCAGCCCACTTCGACATCCAGCGGCACGTCGAGCTTCATCGCCGGCTCGGCGGCGCTGCTCATGACGTGCTTGATCACTTCGGCGGCGGCCTGCTCGCGACCTTCCGGCACTTCGAACACGAGCTCGTCATGCACCTGCAGCAGCATGCGCACGTCCTTCAGACCGGCATCCTCCAGAGCACGGTCCATCCGCGTCATCGCGCGCTTGATGAGATCGGCGCTGGTGCCCTGGATCGGCGCGTTGATCGCTGCTCGCTCGGCGCCGCCCCGTATCGATGGGTTGGAGTGCCGGATATTTGGAAGGAAGTGAGTCCTCCGGCCGAACAGGGTCCGGGTGAACCCGTGCTCACGAGCGGACGCGAGCGTGCTGTGGATGTACGCGCGAATGCCGGGAAACCGCTCGAAGTAGCGGTCGATGATGGTCTTCCCCTCGTCCTTGGACACGCCCAGCCGCCCGGCCAATCCCCATGACGAGATGCCGTAGAGGATCGCGAAGTTGACGGTCTTCGCCTTGTTGCGCGTCTCGCGATCGACGGTGCCGAACAGCTCTTCCGCCGTCAGACTGTGGATGTCCGCGCCGTTCCGGAAGGCCTCCTTGAGCTGCGGAACATCCGCCATGTGCGCGGCCAGCCGAAGCTCGATCTGGCTATAGTCGGCGCTGAGGATCACGTGGCCGGGATCCGCGACGAAGGCATCGCGGATCTTGCGACCGGCCTCGCTGCGGATCGGGATGTTCTGCAGGTTCGGGTCGTTCGACGAAAGTCGTCCCGTCTGTGCGCCGGTGAGCGAGAAGCTCGTGTGGACCCGCCCCGTCTCGGGGTTGATCACCGCCTGCAGCGCGTCGGTGTAGGTCGACTTGAGCTTGGTGAGCTGCCGCCACTCCAGCACCAGGCTCGCGCAGCTGACGCCCTCGGCAGCGAGCCGCTCCAGCTCGTTGACGTCGGTCGAATATTGCCCGCTCTTGCCCTTGCGCCCGCCCTTCAGCCCCAGTCGCTCATAGAGCACCTGTCCGAGCTGCTGCGGGGAGCCGATCGTGAACGGTCCGCAGGCCGCCTCGTAGATCTTCTCCTCGAGCGCCTGGATGTCCCGCCCGAAGTCGGACGACAGCTTCGCCAGATACTCGCGGTCGACCTTGATCCCCCGGCGTTCCATCCGCGCGATCACCGGGATCAGCGGCTTGTCGACGCGCTCGTACACCCGGGCAGCGCCCTCAGCCGCGATCCGCGGCTTGAGCCGGAGCCACAGCCGCAGCGCGATGTCGGCGTCCTCACCCGCATATTCCGTCGCGGCGTCCAGCGGCACCTTGTCGAACGTGATCTGCTTGGCCCCGCTGCCGCAGATCTGCTTGAACGGAATGCACTCGTGCTCGAAGTGGAGCTTCGCAAGCTCGTCGAGGCCGTGGCCGAACGACCGGCCGGCATCGAGGTCGAAGCTCATGATCATCGTGTCCTCGATCGGCGAGACCTCGATCCCGCTCTTCTCGAACATCACCCAGTCATATTTCAGATTGTGGCCGACCTTGAGGACCGAGGAGTCCTCCAGCAGCGGCTTCAGCTTGGAAAGCACGAGCTGCAGCGGCAGCTGGCTTGGCGCGTCGGAATATAGGTCGGCGCCGCTGTGGCCGACGGGGATGTAGCAGGCCCGGTTCGGCGCAGTAGCCAGGCTGATCCCGGCCAGCTTCGCAACGATGCAGTCGATGCAGTCCGTCTCGGTGTCGATCGCGACATAGCCCTGCGCGGTCGCCTCATCGATCCAGCGGTCGAGTGCCGCTTCGTCGGTCACCGTTTCGTACTTGGTGCGGTCGACCTCGATCTGCTCCGCCTGCGCAGGCCCGCTCGCCTTCTTGTCGAGCGAGGCCATGACGTCATTGATGCCGCCGCCGCTGCTGCTCCGCCCCTGCGCACCGGCGTTCCCCTCGAGCCGATTGAGCAGGGTTTTGAAGCCTTGGTCCGCGAGGAACTCGCGCAGCGGCTCGGGCGGGATACCCTTCATCGACAGGTCGTCGAGCGGCTCCGGCAGCTTGGCATCGCAGACGAGCCGCACCAGCTCCCGCGAGAGCCGCGCGGCATCCGCATGGTCGATCAGCGACTGCTTGAGCTTGGGCTTGCTGATCTGGTCGGTGCTGGCGAGCACCGTCTCGAGATCGCCGAATTGCTGGATCAGCTGGGTCGCGGTCTTCGGGCCGATCCCCGGCACGCCCGGCACATTGTCGACGCTGTCTCCCATCAGCGCCAGCACGTCGCCGACCTTCTCCGGCGGCACGCCGAACTTGTCGAGCACCTCGGCGCGGCCGATGCGCCGGTCGTTCATCGTGTCGAGCATGTCGATGCCGGCATCCTCGTCGATGAGCTGCATCAGGTCCTTGTCGGAGCTGACGATCGTCACCTTCCAGCCGACGGCCTTGGCGGCCGTCACGTAGCAAGCGATGATGTCGTCCGCCTCGAGACCCGCCTCCTCGATGCAGGGGATGGAAAAGGCCCGGGTGGCAACCCGGATCAGCGGGAATTGCGGGACGAGATCCTCAGGCGGCGGTGGCCGGTGCGCCTTGTACTGGTCGTACATCTCGTTGCGATGCGTGCTCTCCGACGCATCGAGGATCACCGCCATGTGCGTGGGCCCGTCGGCCTTGGTCAGGCCGTCGGCGAGCTTCCACAGCATCGTCGTATAGCCATAGACGGCGCCCGCAGGGGTCCCGTGCCGGTTCGTGAGCGGCGGCAGGCGGTGATAGGCGCGGAAGATGTAGCTCGACCCATCCACCAGATAGAGGTGTGGGCGAGCGCTGGGGTCGGCTTCGGACATGAAGGAGCGGGTTTAGCAGGGTGACGGCGGGAGGAAAGCTAATCGCGATCTAGGGATCGCGGCCGACGCTTTCGACCCCGCCGAGAGTTGCATATTACGGAGAGAGCCCGCGCGGCGCGCCAAACGCACGCGCGGGCATTGAGAGGCGGAGCGCTATTTGGTCCGCTCGTAAATCATCGTGTCGTCAGTGTCGCCCTTGGGAGTCGCGAGGCTCCTCTTCACGGTGATCTCCTTCCCGTCGGCCGAGACGCTCACGGTTGCCTTGGCGGAGGGCTTCCCCTTCAGCCTGGTCTCGGACCTGAGTTCTCGCGGGCTAATCAGGGTCAATGCGACCTGATCGGCATTAGGGTTGCCGGTCGCCCTGAACCATTTGCCATTCAGCGTCGCGCTATAGCCCCACTTGATGGCCTGGCCGGCCCCATTGATCAGGTCCGAGTGCATCGTGAGGCGGTTGCCTGTTACCGTATAGGTTCGGACGTCCTTCTTCGTGGTGTATTCGGCTGAGCTGAACTTGGATTTCTCGGAGTTCAGCTGCCACGTTCCGTTCCAGAGCTTCGCGTCGGGGCGCGGCGCCGCGGTGGCTACCTGCCCCATCGCGAGGGCTCCACTCGCGCAGATCAGTGCGATTGTGCGGTGCTTCATGGTCATCTCCCTGAGCCGGAAGACAGGCCGTCGCCACTGACTCAGAGCGACGGCGCGGCGGACATGCGTGCCGCCGGCAACAACTATATCACGGAAGCGCCTGCTGGTCAGGGGACCACATTAGCGGCCTGAGACGCGGCAAAGAACATTGAACTCCACCCAGGTTGGTTCATCGCACTGAATTGTCTGGTAAATGACAGTTTAACGAGTCGCGTAACCGACACTCTCCGGCGCGGGGCAACACGTGACCTATGTCGACTCCATCGATTGCGACGAACTGCGGATTATACTTTGTCTTCAGTTCGAACGGCATGCGCCGCCGCACGAGGTGGCGGCGCTGAAGACGGCGCTCGTCAACTCTGCGGACGCGATTTACTCCGTGGAAAGCGCAGGCGCGTTCGACTTCCTCGTGGAACTGAGCCCGTCCGACATGGCGTCGTTCAACGCTTGGCTGAAATCTTTCGGATCGGCCTTCGCGAAGCTCGTTGCCCGGTGCGAGGAGTGTTTCATCTGCAGGCGCTACGTCCGGCGAAAGGGCGGCGACCGCGCGCTGTGGGTGCGCAGCGGCGACAGCCTCAAGCGGGTCGACCTGGCAGCTGTCGACAAGATCGTTGCCGACGGCGACTACGTTAAGGTCTTCGCGGACCATCATCACTGGCTGCTGCACTCGACCATGCACAGTCTGCGAGCCCGTCTCGACGAGCAGGACTTCCTCCAGCTTCACCGCTCGATCATCGTTCGCCGCGGCTTCATCGATCGGCTGACCCATCAGGGTCGCTCGTGGACCGCTCACCTGAGGGACGGCAGCGTGGAGCGGATTTCGAAGGCGCACGTCGCCGAAGCGCTTCAGGCGACACGCTCGACGACCCCGGAGCCTCAATCGTCGAACATTGCGCATTTGGGCGATGTTCCGGAACTTCGTTTAGCGAAAAGCTAAGTCCGACTCGATCGGAGGGTGACATGCCTCGTTCGTCCATTCTGGACCAAGAGAGATAGGGGCATAACAATGGCTTACCTGAAGGCACTATCGCTGTGCGCAAGCGTCGCTGCGTCCATCGTCGCTGTGAGCAGCTCGCCCGCAACGGGCAAATCTGCGCCCATTCTCGTCCAGGCTCCGCCCGAAGACACGGTCACTAGGCATATCAGCTATGCTGACCTTGACCTCGCGAGGCCGGCTGGTGCTCACGCGCTCGTCAGCCGAGTTGGCTACGCCGTGAACAGCCTTTGCACCGAGGTCGCGGTCAGCCGCGAAAGCTCGATCATGACTGGCGTGGCGAAGAAGCGCTGCAGCCGGACAACCTGGGACCAGGCCCGGCCGCAGATCGACTTGGCCCTTCAGCGCGCGCGTGAGATCGCGATGACCGGGCGGTCGAGCATAGCCGCTGCGACATTGGTCATCACGGTACCGCAATAATCGGTGATGCCCCCCGGAGGGCCCCGCCACAAGGCGGGGTCCTCCGTCGGCTCAAGGCACAAGCACGGTATCGCGCGCCTGCGGCAGCACGTCTGGATAATCCAGCGTGTAGTGCAGCCCACGGCTTTCGTGGCGGCTTAGCGCGCTCCGGATGATCAGGTCTGCGACCTCGACGAGGTTACGCAGTTCGATGATGTCGGGCGTGACGCGGAAGTGCGCGTAATAGTCCTTCACTTCCTGCCGAAGCATGTCGATGCGGTGCTTGGCCCGTTCCAGCCGCTTGGTCGTGCGGACGATGCCGACATAGTTCCACATGAAGCGGCGGATCTCGCCCCAAGTCTGGGCGATCACCACCTCCTCGTCGCTGTCCGTGACACGGCTCTCGTCCCAAGCGCGGATCTCCGGCACTTCCGCCAGTGAATCCCAATTGCCGCTGATGTGCTTCGCCGCCGCTTCGCCGAATACCAGGCATTCGAGCAGGCTGTTCGATGCGAGGCGGTTAGCGCCGTGGAGGCCGGACTGCGTGACCTCGCCAGCCGCGTAGAGGCCCGGTGCATCGGTGCAGCCGTTGAGGTCCACGACGACGCCCCCGCAGGTGTAATGCTGCGCCGGCACGACCGGGATCGGCTGCTTCGTGATGTCGATGCCGAGGCCGAGCAGCTTCTCGTAGATGTTGGGGAAGTGGTCGCGGACGAAGTCCTCGTCGCGATGCGAAATGTCGAGGTGGACGTAGTCGAGGCCCAGCCGCTTGATCTCATGGTCGATCGCCCGGGCCACGATGTCGCGTGGAGCAAGTTCGGCACGCTCGTCGAAGCGCGGCATGAAACGCGTGCCGCCCCCCTTCACGCCGGGTGGAAGCTTGAGCTGCCCGCCCTCACCGCGGACCGCCTCGGTGATAAGGAAGTTCTTGACCTGGAGATTGTAGAGGCAGGTCGGGTGGAACTGCATCATCTCCATGTTGGAGACCCGGCAGCCCGCTCGCCACGCCATGGCAATTCCGTCCCCCGTCGCGCCACGTGGGGCAGTCGAATAGAGGTAGGCTCTTCCAGCGCCGCCGGTAGCCAGGATCGTCGCCTTGGCGGTCAGCGTTTCGACGCGCTTCTTCTTGCGGTTGTAAGCGTAGAGCCCGTGTACGGCGCCGCTGGTCGAAAACTGGCTGGCGTGTCGTCCGGTGACCAGGTCGACGGCCACCATGTCGGGTACGAGCGTAATGTTCGGATGCTTCGCAGCGGCAGTCTCGAGCGCCTGCTGCACCGCATAGCCGGTCGCGTCGGCTACATGGACGATCCGGCGGTGACTGTGGCCCCCTTCACGCGTGAGGTGCAGGGCGTTGCCCTCCTGCGCAAACGGGACGCCAAGGTCGATCAGGTGCTGGATCGCTCGCGGGGCCGCCCCGACGACATGCTCGACCACTTTGACGTCGTTGAGCCCGGCGCCGGCAATCAGCGTGTCGTTGACGTGCGCCTCGAAGCTGTCGCCTTCCTCGAGCACGGCGGCGATGCCGCCCTGTGCCCAACTCGTGGCGCCCTCGCCAAGACCGCCCTTGGCGATCACCGCGACCTTGCGGGTTTCCGCGAGGTTCAGCGCCGCCGTGAGACCCGCCGCGCCCGAGCCGACGATGAGGACGTCGGCAGTGGTGCTCACGCAGCTTCCCGGGTGGCGGTGAGGCTCAGGAAAACGTCCTCGAGGTCGGGGTCGCGCGTCGAGACATCGACGATCGACAGCCCGTCGGCGGTGAGCGCGCTCAACACCTCGCCGGCGTTGGCCTGGTCCTTGCGATAGGTGATCTCGAGCGTACGCTCGTCGACCAGCTTGATGTCCTGGAAGCAGACGTTGGTCGGTACCTGCGCAATGTCGCGGTCGAAGGTCACGACGACCGCTTTCTCCTGCGCCTTCGCGACGAGCTCGCGTGTCGGCTCATTGGCAATCACCCGACCATGGTTGATGATGGCGATACGATCGCACAGCTCCTCGGCTTCCTCGAGATAGTGCGTCGTCAGCACGATGGTCACGCCGCTGGCGTGGAGCTTGCGGACATAGTCCCACAGCTGGCGGCGAAGCTCGACATCGACGCCGGCGGTGGGCTCGTCGAGCACCAGGATCGGTGGCGAATGGACCATCGCCTTGGCGACCAGCAGGCGGCGCTTCATCCCGCCCGAGAGCGTCCGCGAGTAGGCGTTCGCCTTGTCCGTGAGGTGCATGGCGGCGAGCAGTTCGTCGCTGTGCCGCTCACCGGCCGGAATGCCGTAGAGCCCGGCCTGGATCTCCAACGTCTCGCGCGGCGTGAAGAAGGGGTCGAAGATGATTTCCTGCGGAACGATGCCGATCGAGCGCTTCGAGTTCCTCGGATGCTCGTCGATGTCGAAGCCCCAGATGGACACGTTGCCGCCGCTCTTCATCACCAGGCCGGCAAGGATGTTGATGAGGGTCGACTTGCCGGCGCCGTTGGGGCCTAGCAGGCCGAAGATCTGGCCGCGCGGAACGTCGAAGCTGACCTCGTTTAGCGCACGCTTGCCGCCCGCGTAGGTCTTCGACAGTTTCTCGATGCGGATCGCCGGCTCGTTCATCAGGCTGAGCGGCATAGGAGCGCTGTTCCGCACCGACAAGCCGCGCAAGGTTGAACGCGGCAGGGGGCGTTGCTACCTCGCGAGCATGCCAGCACAGCCGCCGCCCGAAGTCATCCGAGTCTCCACGCTGCAGGTCGCCTGCGACGGATCGGGGGAAGTCGCCCCGGTGCTCGGCCACCCGCGCGTCTACCTCCGCATCGAGGAGGACACCGGCTTCGTCGAATGCGGCTATTGCGATCGGCGCTTTGTCCTTGAGGGGGGACCCGCGGACACCCAGGCCGCATGAGCGCGCCCGATCCGCGCCGCTTTCTCTATCGCAGCCTCGATCCGGACGGCGCGCGGAAGCTCGCCGGCAAGCATCTCTCGCAGCATGACGATGGCGAGCTCTACCTCCAGTACAGCGCCAGCGAGGCGTTCGGCTTCGACGACGGGCGCCTGAAGACCGCCGATTATCACACTTCTTCCGGCTTCGGCCTTCGCGGCGTTTCCGGTGAGACGACCGCCTTCGCTCATGCCAACGAGATAAGCGAAGCCGCCATCGAGCGCGCGGCGGCGACGCTGAAGCTGCTCGACCCAGCCAAGGGCGAACCGGCTCCTCCGCCCGCGCGGACCAACCAGGCAATGTACGGCTCCGACGATCCGCTGAGCCTCATTCCGTTCGCGGACAAGGTCGCGCTCTGCCAGCGTATCGACGCGGCCGCACGCGCTCGCGACCCCCGCGTCGCCCAGGTGAGCGTGACGGTTTCGGCGAGCTGGAGCGTGATCGATATCGTCCGCGCCGACGGCTTCGTTGCTTGCGACGTCCGGCCGCTCGTCCGTTTGGGCGTCCAGATCGTCGCCGAGCAGAACGGGAGGCGCGAGAGCGGTTTTCACGGGCTCGGCGGGCGTTACCTCTACGACAGCCTGTTCGAAGAAGCGCAGTGGGGCCGGGCGATCGATATCGCTCTGGCGCAGGCGATCACCAACCTCGACTCCGTTGCCGCACCGGCCGGCGAGATGCCGGTGGTGCTGGGACCGGGGTGGCCCGGCGTGTTGCTGCACGAAGCGGTCGGCCATGGCCTCGAGGGCGACTTCAACCGCAAGGGGACTTCGGCCTTCTCGGGACGGATCGGCGAGCGCGTTGCCGCGCCCGGCGTCACCGTGATCGACGACGGCGCGATGAACCAGCGCCGCGGGTCGCTGACGATCGACGATGAGGGGACGCCGACGCGGCGCACCTGCCTGATCGAGGACGGCATCC
>DASVXN010000216.1:0-1968 GCA_036392635.1 Sphingomicrobium sp.
CTGGCTATTCGACCCAAAGATCAAATCCGTCCGGGTCGCGCGCCATTTCTCCTGGCGCCCACCGCGGTCGTAGCCGATGAACTCCTCGTCGGCGCTCTCGTCGATGACCTCCCAGAAGGTGTCGTTGTCGAGCAGGTTGACGAAGAAGTCGTTGGTCAGCTGACCCTTGCGGTCGGTGAACACGCCTTCCGGCCGGTCCTGGTAGTTGGCGCCGAGCACCCGGAGCCCGCCGAGAAGGACTGTCATCTCCGGCGCGGAAAGCCCGAGCAGTTGAGCCTTGTCGATCAGCAGCTCTTCGGTCCGTACCGAGTGCTTCGTCTTCAGGTAGTTGCGGAAGCCGTCCGCCGCAGGCTCCATCACCGCGAAGCTCTCGGCGTCGGTCCACTCCTGCGTCGCATCGCCGCGCCCGCCGGTAAACGGCACCTCGACGTTGAAGCCAGCGTCGCGCGCCGCCTTCTCGACCGCTGCAGTGCCAGCAAGCACGATCGCATCGGCCATCGACAGCCCGCCACGAAGCTCGTCGATTTTCGCGAGCACGCGGGAGAGCTCTTCGGGCTCGTTGACCGCCCAGTTTTTCTGCGGTTCGAGGCGTATGCGCGCACCGTTGGCCCCGCCGCGGTGGTCGGACCGGCGGTACGTCGAAGCCGACGCCCACGCGGTCTTCACCAGCTGCCCGATGCTGAAACCGGCATCCAGGATCTTCGACCTGAACGCCTGGACGTCGGCATCCGACGGCATGCTGCCCTGCGGCACCGGGTCCTGCCAGATGAGGTCTTCCTCGGGCACTTCCGGGCCGAGGTAACGGACCTTCGGACCCATGTCGCGATGGGTCAGCTTGAACCAGGCCCGCGCGAACGCGTCCTTGAACGCCTCGTGGTCGTTCCGGAACTTCTCGGAGATCTTGCGGAACTCGGGATCCTCCCGAAGCGCCATGTCCGCCGTCGTCATCATCGTCGGCACGCGCTTGCTCGGGTCGTGCGCGGCCGGCGCCATATCCTCCGGCTTCTGGTTGATCGGCTGCCACTGCTGCGCACCCGCGGGCGAGCGCACCAGCTCATATTCGTAGTCGAGTAGCAGCCGGAAATAGTTCTCCGACCATTGCGTCGGGGTGTTCACCCATGACCCTTCGATGCCGCTGGTGATCGTGTGCTCGCCAAAGCCGCTCTCGTGAGCGCTCGCCCAGCCAAGGCCCTGCAGGGTGATATCGGCACCTTCCGGCGCCACATCGACCAGGCTCGGATCGCCGGCGCCATGGGCCTTGCCGAAGGTGTGCCCACCGGCCGTCAGGGCGACCGTCTCCTCATGGTTCATCGCCATCCGCTCGAACGTGATCTTGATGTCGCGAGCCGACTGCAGCGGGTCAGGCACGCCGCCCGGCCCTTCCGGGTTCACATAGATGAGGCCCATCTGAATCGCCGCTAGCGGGTGCTCCAGCTCCATTTCGCGGTCCGGCTGAATGCGCGTCTCCGCGCCCTCGCTGACCCACTTCTCCTCAGCGCCCCAATAGACGTCACGCTCCGGCTCGAACACGTCCGGCCGTCCGCCGCCGAAGCCGAAGATCGGCCCGCCCATCGACTCGATGGCGACATTGCCGGCGAGGATGAAGAGGTCCGCCCAGCTGATGTTCTTCCCGTACTTCCGCTTCACCGGCCAAAGCAGCCGCCGCGCCTTGTCGAGGTTGCCGTTGTCCGGCCAGCTGTTGAGCGGGGCGAAGCGCTGCTGCCCGCTATTGGCGCCGCCGCGCCCGTCGGCGGTGCGGTAGGTGCCGGCCGCGTGCCAGGCCATGCGGATCATGAAAGGACCGTAGTTGCCGTAGTCCGCCGGCCACCATGGCTGGCTGTCGGTCATCAGCGCCTTCAGGTCCGCCTTGAGCGCCTGATAGTCGAGTTGCTTGAAGTGCTCGGCATAGTTGAATTCCTGCCCCATGGGGTCAGGCGAGACGCCGCCCTGATGGAGGATGTCGATCGG
>DASVXN010000217.1:0-3414 GCA_036392635.1 Sphingomicrobium sp.
CCCTGGAAGAAGTTGATCTCCAGCGGTCTGGCGGCAAGCGCCTGGTGGCGCATCATCACGATGTTGACGGCATAGCATAGCGCGGAAGCGAGAATCGCACCGATGCCGAGCAGCACGTCGCTTGCGACGCTGGCGCGAGCCTGCCCGATGACGATCACGATCACTCCGGCAAATGCCCCAACGGCGCCAATGATGGAGCTCCGCCCGACCCGCTCGTTGAGGGAGAACGCGGCCAGCAACATCGCAATGAGCGGCGCGATGAAGGTGAGCGCAATGGCCTGGGCGAGCGGAACTCGGGCGATGCCCCAGAAAAACAGTGCGGCCATCACCGTCACGATGACGCTTCGAACCACATGCAGCCGGAGGGTCTTGCGGTCCGGCCACAACAACCCCCGCGGCAGGTAAAGCACGGCGCTCAAAGCGAAGTTCACTGCCGAGCGCCAGACGCTGACCGCCACCAGCCCGATGGCAAGCACCAGGTGCTTCATCAGCGCATCCATGACCGACAGCACGGCAACGGCGCCGAGTGCGGCGACGAAGCCCTGGACCGGATGTTGAGGCGCGCGGTTCACCCGCCGCGATTAGCGGGGTTCAGCGGCTGGAAGAAGGAGGCGAGTCGATCAGCAGCGGCGGATCGGAGCGCGCAGCGAACCCGTTCGCAACTGCTCCGGCGAGCACGGCAATGATGAGCAGCTTGGCCACGGCGCCATGCTGCGCCGACACGGTAAAGAAAGTCTGAAGCTACTCGGCGGCGTCGAGCGCCGGCACTTCCGCAGCTTCGATCTCGGCAGCCTTCGCTTCCACCAGGCGGACGATGTGGTCGATCATGCCGGCATCCTGCACATGATGATCCGTGACGCCCGAGAGATAGACCATGTGCTTCCCGTTGCCGCCGCCGGTGATGCCGATGTCGGTCTCGCGGGCTTCTCCGGGCCCGTTGACCACGCAACCAAGGACGCTGAGCGACATCGGGGTCTTGATATGCTGCAGTCGCGCCTCGAGCGCCTCGACGGTCCGGATCACATCGAACCCTTGGCGTGCGCAGCTCGGGCAGGAGACGACCCGAACGCCGCGGCTGCGGATGCCGAGTGCTTTGAGGATCTCGTAGCCGACCCGCACTTCTTCCTCGGGCTCCGCGGACAGCGATACGCGGATCGTGTCGCCAATTCCGGCCCACAGCAGGTTGCCGATTCCAATCGACGATTTCACGGTCCCGCCGATCAGTCCGCCAGCCTCGGTAATGCCGAGGTGGAGCGGGCAGTCGACCTCCGTGGAAAGCTGCTGATACGCGGCAACGGCGAGGAAAACGTCGCTGGCCTTCACGGCCACCTTGTAGTCGCGGAAGCCGTGGTCCTCGAGGATCCGGATATGGTCGAGCGCGCTTTCGACCAGCGCTTCGGGACAGGGCTCGCCGTACTTCTCCAGCAGGTCCTTCTCCAGGCTGCCAGCATTGACGCCGATGCGGATCGCGCAGCCGTTCGCGCGAGCGGCGGCGATGACCTCTCGCACCCGCTCCTCCGAGCCGATGTTGCCCGGATTGATGCGGAGGCACGCAGCGCCGGCGTCGGCGGCTTCGAGCGCCCGTTTGTAGTGGAAGTGGATGTCCGCAACGATCGGCACGCGCGCCGCGCGCACGATCTCGCGAAGCGCCGTCGTGGCCTCAACCGTGGGGCAGGACACCCGGATGATGTCGGCGCCTGCCTCCTCGCAACGGCGGATCTGGTCGATCGTCGCCCGCGCATCCTCGGTCGGCGTGTTGGTCATCGTCTGCACGGTGATGGGCGCATCACCGCCGACGGGCACGGACCCAACCATGATTTGACGCGACGGACGCCGCTCTATGGTTCGCCAGGGACGGATCGAGGACATGACCGTCCATATAGGGGGTAGGCCGCGCGCGGCAAAGGAAACCCCTCACGCAAGCCATAATTCGCGAGTCGTTTCGCCTTGTGTTAACAGGGTTAACGGGACTCGCTGGGGGCGGCCTATGGCCAAGCTTGCCCGACTGCCGGCACTTGACCGCTCGCCAGAGGCGGATGCGGACGTTCGCCTGCCGCGCCTTCGCACCCGCTTCTATGCCTTCCTCTCCTACAGCCATAAGGACAAGGAGCTCGCCGACTGGCTGCACCGCGAGCTGGAGCGCTTCCGGGTACCGCACTCGCTCGCCGGCAAGCTGACCGCCAATGGCGTGGTGCCACGGCGCCTCACGCCGATCTTCCGCGACCAGCATGATCTCTCGGCGGGCGGCGATCTCGCCGAAGAGATCAAGGCCGCGCTTGCCGCGTCCCAGTTCCTCGTCGTCCTCTGCTCGCCTACTGCGGCCCAGTCGCGCTGGACGAACCAGGAGATCGAAAGCTTCAAGCGAACGCGGCCCGAGAGCTGCGTCATTGCCGCGGTGGTCGCGGGCGAGCCCTTCGCCAGCGACATGCCGGGCCGCGAGGAAGAGGAGTGTTTCCCCCCGGCGCTTCGCTACAAATACGACCGGCGAGGCCACCGAACGACCAAACGCGCCGATCCGCTCGCGGCGGACTTCCGGTCGGAAGGCGAGGGCAAGCGGCTCGCGTTTCTCAAGCTCGTTGCAGGCATGCTGGGCGTCGGTCTCGACGAGCTCGTCCAGCGGGAACAAACCCGACACCAGCGGCGGCTTGCCTATGTCGCCGCGGCTTCGCTTGCCGGGATGGCGGTTACCAGTGGACTGGCCATCACCGCCTTCGAGGCGCGAAACGCGGCCCGTGAACAGCGGCGCCAAGCCGAGGGTCTGGTCGAATTCATGGTCGGCGATCTCCGGACCAAGCTCGAGCCGATTGGGAAGCTCGATGCGCTCGACGGCGTCGGCTCGCGGGTACTGGCCTACTACAGCAGGCAGGACACCAGCCAGCTGTCGGACGATGCCCTGGGTCAGCGCTCACAGGCTCTCAACCTGATGGCGGAGGTTGCCTTCAACCGAGGCGACCTCAAGGAAGCGGAACAGCTCTACAGGCAGGCTGCGGCAGGAACGGCTGAAGCCGTGCGCCGCCAGCCCGGCAATCCGCAGCGTTTGTTCGATCACGCGCAGAACGTTTTCTATATCGGCGAGGTGGCGCGCTTCTCCGGTCGACCCACCGATGCCGAGAAAGCCTGGCGCGAATATAAGCGCCTTGCCGACCAGATGGTCGCTCTCCAGCCCGACAATCTGAAGTACCGGATGGAAGCGCTCTACGCGAGCCAGGACGTCGGCATTTCTCTCTATTTCGAGCATCGCTTCCGTGAAGCGCAGCAGCTTTTCGAGGCGACCGGAAGCCAAATGGAGAAGCTCGCCTCCTTCTACCCATCGAACACGAGCTACCAGAAGGAATTCGCATCCGTCCTCGCATGGGCCGCCGACGCCCGGCGCTCACGCGGAAATCTCAAGGGCGCGGTCGCAGCCCGAGAGAA
>DASVXN010000218.1:0-2339 GCA_036392635.1 Sphingomicrobium sp.
TCGGGCGGTCGGATCGCGACGAACAGGCGGTGCATCGGATGCGTGCTTAGACCCATCGCGGGAGCCAGTCACGGTGGCGGCTCGCTTCGTCGAAAAGCCGTGAAGAAGTCCTTTGTTTCAAGCGTTTTAACAGCCGTGAGCAGGTCGTTCCGACCCGCTTGCGTAACAGGAACGCGGAAGGCTTCAGAACATGCAGAACCAGGGACAAGGACAGCAACAGACGGGCACGCGTAACGAGACCTACGACGTGATCGCCATCCTCTATCATGCGCTCCAGGGCGCCGAGAATTGCCAGACTTACCTGCAGGACGCGCAGGACGGTCAGATCCGGGACTTCGTCCAGCAGGCGCTTCAGACGCAGCGTCAGCTTGCCGATCAGGGCAAGCAGGTGCTGCAGCAATGCCTGCAGAAGGACACGGGCGGCGGCAGCGCGTTCGGTTGGGGCCAGAGCAGCATGTCCGGCCAGAGCAGCGGCATGGGCAGCGGCATGGGCGATTCCGCCAATCAGTCGCAGCAGAGCTTCGCCGACCAGGGCAGCGGCCAGGGCCCGAGCGGACGGGCTTTCTAAGCGTCGAAGGTGCCCCGGCCACCCGCCGGGGTATGCCCCTTACAGCTCATGCCGGACGGCTTCGATCCACGCCCGCGCGACGGGTGCGAGGTCGTCCGGCAAGCGGCGCAGATCGACTTCCCTCAGGCGCTCGACCTCCCATGACCAGCGGGGGCGATAGCGCACGTCCTTGACCACGACGACGGAGACGAGGTCGCGCCTGCCGTCGGGGCGCTGCTCGAGTTCGGCGGCCAGCTGGACGGCACCGTGGGAGGTCATGCCCACTTCTTCGCAGAGCTCGCGGAGCGCAGCCTCGACAGCATCTTCGCCGGCGCGGCGGCCGCCGCCGGGAAGCCGCCATCCCGGCGCGTAGCGGAGCTTCACGAGGATCAGCTTGCGCTCGGGCGTGAGCGCCAGCGCATGCGCCCCGAAGGTGCGCGGCCGGCGCATGAACCAGCCGGCTTTCAGCAGCTGATAGGCGGACGTCAGCGCAAGGCGGAGGATGCGGTCGGCGAATGAAGATCGATCGGTAACGACAGCGGCCCTTCAGCAACGATCCAGGCGGAAACGACCCGCAGCAATCGCAGGTTTCCATAGCTGCTTTCCCGTGCAACAACAGTCGCTCAGCAGGGGGCGCTGATGAGCGGTGACACCAAGCTCAGCAACGACGAGTACGAAGATCTCCTGAAGCCGCTGGCGAAGGAGCTCAGCGCCATGGCGCGCTGGGTGTCCGAGACGGGCCAGCGCATGGTGATCGTCTTCGAAGGACGGGACACCGCCGGCAAGGGCGGCTCGATCGAAATGTTCTCGCGCGTGCTCAACCCGCGCCAGTGCCGGGTCGCGGCGCTGCCGACACCCGACGAGCGCGAGCGCACCGAATGGTACTTCCAGCGCTATGTCGCGCACCTTCCCGCGCGCGGCGAGATCGTGATGTTCGACCGCAGTTGGTACAATCGCGCTGGTGTCGAGAAAGTCATGGGCTTCTGCACGCCGGAGCAGACTCAGGCATTCCTGAACGCCGCGCCCGAGTTCGAGCGGCACCTCGTCGACGATGGCATCCTGCTGTTCAAATATTGGCTGTGCTGCGACCAGGAGGTGCAGGAGAAGCGGTTTCAGAACCGGCTCGAAAATCCCATGAAGCGCTGGAAGCTGTCGCCGATCGATATCAAGGCGCGACCGCACTACGAGGACTACACCGAAGCGCGCGAGATGATGCTCGCCGCCACGCACACCGACTTCGCGCCGTGGACTTTGGTCGACTTCAACGACCAGCCGCTCGGGCGCCTGACGCTGTTGCGCGATCTCCTCGACCGGGTGCCCGACATCGACTTGCCGCTCGCGCCGATCGATTGGCCGCCGCTCGGGCATGAGCCGCTCAAGGAGCGCTACGGCGTCCTCCGTCCGATCGCGAACTATCCGGTCGGCAAGCAAAAGCGCGGCGATCACCGCCGTCGCGACCATCATCACCAGTATCAGGACGACGACGCGGCGAAGTAAGGCAGGGGGGAACAGCAATGCGCGCAGGAAAGCTGCTGCTTCAGATTACGGCTTACTATCTCATCATCGCGCTTATCGTGTTCGTCGCATTGAAGCTCTGGCCCGCGATGCGCGGCTATCTGCCGATCGGCGGCGTCGAGCAGCTGATCACTCAGCCGGCGAAAAATCCGTTGGAGGCGGGCCAGGCGGTGCGCGCGGCGCATGTCGCGAACTTCGGCGAGAGCGTGTTCTGGCTGGTGGTGGCGATCCTGGCGGCAATCCTGGTCTCCCTGCCGATCAGCTGGACCTACATGGC
>DASVXN010000219.1:0-11452 GCA_036392635.1 Sphingomicrobium sp.
ATCGCCGCGCGATCGATCGGCTCGGAGGCCGTAGTGCTGACTGATCGGACGCGCCTGCACATCGCCATTCAGAAATCCGGACGTCTCGCGGACTCCAGTCGCGAACTGCTGAAGGACGCAGGTTTTCGGATCCAGTCGGGCAAGAACAGCCTCACCGCGCGCGTGGAGAACTTCCCAGCCGAACTGATGTTCGTGCGTGACGACGATATCCCGACTTTTGTGAGCGACGGCGTCTGCGAGTTCGGGATCGTCGGCCAGAACGTTCTCGAGGAATTCGCTCTCGACCAGGATCAGCGTGGCTATGAGGTGCTGGCCGAGCTCGGGTTCGGACGCTGCAGCCTTCGGATCGCTGCTCCGGAGGCCACGAGCTACGACGGACCCCGGTCGCTAGAGGGGCAGCGCATTGCGACATCCTACCCTTGCGTGCTGCGCCGCTTCCTCAAGGATCACGGCATCGAGGCGACGATCGTCACCATGAGCGGTGCCGTGGAACTCGCGCCCCGTCTGCAGATCGCCAGCTTTATCTGCGACCTCGTTTCCACGGGTGCGACGCTGGAAGCGAATGGCTTGCGGGCCGTCGAGACGGTGCTCGAAAGCCAGGCAGTCCTGATTCGGACCTTGAAGCCGCTCGATCAAGGCCGCTCGGAGATCGCGGGAGGACTGCTCAGCCGGATCGACGGCGTGCTCGCGACCAAGGAGTCCAAGTACATCATGATGAATGCGCCGAGCGAGGCGCTGAAGGACATCACGGCGCTCCTCCCAGGTGCAGAGGCGCCGACGATCCTCCCGCTGCACGGGCGCCCCGGGCATTTCGCGGTTCATGCGGTATGCCAGGAATCGGTCTTCTGGGAGACGCTTCAGAAGCTCAAGGCGGCCGGTGCTTCGGCCATTCTCGTGGTGCCTATCGAAAAGATGATGTTGTGAAGAGGCTCAACTGGACTGAACTCGACGCGCAGGAACGCGCGGCGTCGCTAGCGAGGCCTCAGCTGCGCACCGATACCGCCCTGCAGCAGCGGGTCCGGCGGATTGTCGATGAGGTGCGCGCGGGTAGCTGGACGGCGTTATGCGACATCGCGCGACAGATCGACGGCGCTGAACCGCAGCCGGTCGAGGTTGCGCCGCTCGCAGCCGAGGCTCGCCGGACGCTTGCTCGGGACGAGGTCGCCGCCATCGAGCTCGCCGCCCGCAACATCCGCGCCTTCCATGAGGCGAGCATGCCTTCCGACATCTCGGTCGAGACGATGCCGGGGCTCACCGTCCGCAAACTGTGGCGGGCCATCGATCGGGTTGGCCTCTATGTTCCGGGCGGCAAGACTCCGCTGTTCTCGACCCTATTGATGCTGGGGATCCCTGCCCAGGTAGCGGGCGTGCGCGAGCTCGTTGCGGTGACGCCCCCGCGCACGGACGGTCGTCTGGAGCCCGTGATCGCTCTGGCTGCCGAGCTGTGCGGTATCGATTTGATCTGGACAGTCGGCGGTGCGCAGGCGGTAGCCGCCCTCGCTTTTGGTGCTGGCGACGTGCTGAAGGTCGATAAGATCTGCGGACCGGGAAATGCCTGGGTTGCCGAGGCGAAGCGGCTCGTGGCGAGCGAACCTGGCGGCCCGGCGATCGACATGCCTGCGGGCCCGAGCGAGCTAATGGTGATCGCCGATTCTAGTGCCGATCCGGCGCTCGTGGCGGCAGACCTGCTTAGCCAGGCCGAACACGACGCCGCCGCACAGGTCCTGCTCGTGACTAACTCGCAGACGCTGATGAGTGACGTTGAGGGAGCGCTGGCAGCGCAGCTGGAAGCGCTCCCTCGCGCTTCCATCGCGACCGCGTCGCTCGCCTCGGCTCGGCTGATCCTCGTTCCCGATCTCGCAACGGCTGCGGAGATTGCGAACGTCTATGCGCCGGAGCATCTGTCCCTCGCCGTAGCGGAGCCTGATCTGCTGCTGCCCTCCATCCGCAATGCCGGCGCCGTTTTCGCAGGCGCCTTGGCCGCGGAAACCTTCGGCGACTATCTCGCCGGCTCGAGCCACGTCCTGCCGACGGACGGTGCTGCGCGCGCTTGGGGCGGAGTGTCCGTCCACACGTTCCTCAAGGCGATGAGCGTGCAGTCGGTGACGCCGCAAGCTTTGCGGCAGGTCGCGGCCCCCGCAGGACTGCTTGCCCGGATCGAAGCACTCGAAGCACATGCCCGCGCCGCAGATGCGAGACTGGAGTTCGCGCAATGAGCTCGCTTGCAGCGCGTCTTGCTCGCCCCGAAGTCCTCGAACTCGCCGCCTTCGACATCGCGGCCAACGCCAACGCGCAATTCGGCCCGGATGCCATCAAGCTCGACGCGAATGAGAATCCGTTCGGACCGCTTGCGGACGGTCCGCTTGCGGCGAACGTCAATCGCTACCCCGAACCGCAGCCGGCCCGCCTGCTTTCGGCCATGGCGGCGCTCTATGGCGTGGCGACCGACGAGCTCGTGATCACGCGCGGCGCGGACGACGCGATCGACGTGCTCGTACGGGCATTCTGCCGGCCCGGTGTCGACGCAATCGCCATCTCCTCACCGACCTTCACCGCTTACGAGCATTTCGCTCGTCTGCAGGGCGCGAAGGTAGTGGATGTGCCGCTTACCAGCGAGTTCGACTTCCATGCCGATCGCTTCATCGAGGGGGTAAGACGCGGAGAGGGCGTGAAGCTCGCCTTCATCTGCTCGCCGAACAATCCAACCGGAAACGAGGTGGACACCGCCGCCGTGCTTCGGGTCGCCGAGGCACTTCCCGACACGATCATCGTGCTGGACGAGGCGTATCTCGATTTCTCCTCGACGCCGAGCCTGGTCGGCGAAGCGACAGCCTATGCCAACCTCGTGGTGCTCAAGACGCTGTCGAAGGCATTCGGTCTCGCTGGCGCACGGATCGGGGCCGCCATCGGCAACCGCGACCTGATCGCAATCGCCCGGCGGGTGCTTCCGCCCTATCCGCTGCCGAGCCTCTCGATTGAAGCGGCTCTTGCCGCTCTCGCGCCCTCGCGCCGCGCGGTGCACGAGGACCGCATCGCACGGATAAAGGCGGAGCGTGAGCGCCTGGCGCCATTGCTCGAGTCCTCGCCGAGCGTGAGATCCGTGCGGAGTGGCGGGGGCAACTTCCTGTTCCTCGAGGTGGACGAGCCGGAAGAACTTGCCGCCAAGCTTCGGCGACTCGGTATCCGCGTAAGGTTCCGGCCGAACGCCGCACCCGGCGGCGTCCGGCTGACGATTGGCACAGAGGCGGAGAATGAAGCCGCGCTCGCAGCCTTCGGGGTTGCCGCAGGCGTGAAGCCATCTCGCCGAGCCGACGTTGTCCGCGACACCAAGGAAACGAGCATCGCTGTATCGGTCGATCTCGACCGAACATCGCCGCGGCAGGTGCAGACCGGCATCCCGTTTTACGACCACATGCTGGACCAGGTCGCCGCCCACGCGGGCTTCAGCCTGCTCCTGAACTGCCAGGGAGACCTGGAGATCGACGCGCACCACAGCGTAGAGGACTGCGCGATTGCGCTGGGCTCCGCCCTGTCGCAGGCACTGGGCCAGCGGCGAGGGATAGGGCGCTTCGGCTTCGCGCTACCGATGGACGAAGCTGAGGCACAGGTGCTGATCGACCTGTCCGGCCGCCCCTTCGTGCGTTTCGACGGCGACTTCTCGAGCAGTCACATCGGGGCTTACCCGACCGAGATGACGGCGCACGTCTTCCGTTCGCTTGCCGACAGCCTTGGTGCCGCGATCCACGTGCGCGTCGAAGGGGAGAACGACCACCACAAGACAGAGGCTTGCTTCAAGGCATTTGGCCGCGCGCTTCGACAGGCGGTGCGACCTGAAGGCGATCCGGAGGCACTGCCGAGCACCAAAGGCGTCCTGTGAAGCTTGTCATCGTCGATCTCGGCTGCGGCAACATCGGCTCTGTGCGCCTCGCGTTCGGGCGGTTCGGGTTGAACCCGACGGTCACGGCGAAGGCGGAGGAGATCGAGAGCGCCGACAAGGTCATCCTGCCCGGCGTTGGCGCTGCCGGCTTCGCCATGGAGCGCATCGATGCGCTTGGCCTCCGCGCGACGCTGACCGGCTTACGCCAGCCCACCCTTGGTATCTGCCTAGGCATGCAATTGCTGTTCGAAGCGAGCGACGAAGAGGACACCCGATGTCTGGGCCTCATACCCGGCAGGGTCCGGGCACTGGATGCTGCGCCGGGTCGGCCGGTACCACACATGGGCTGGGCGAAGGTCCAGGTTCGGGATCCGGATCTCGGGCTGAACGACGGTGACTATCTCTACTTCGCGCACAGCTTCGCTTGCGACGATGGGCCGGCAGCAGTTGCCACCGCCACCTATGGCCGCGAGATCGCCGCCGCGGTCCGGAAGGAGAACTGGCTCGGTGCGCAGTTCCACCCCGAACGATCCGGCGACGCGGGTGCCCGGTTCCTTGAAAGGTTCCTGGCATGATCATCTACCCCGCCATGGACCTGATGGGCGGCGAGATCGTGCGCCTCAAGCAGGGCCGATTCGAGGACAGGACGAACTATTCCTCCACGCCGGCGGAGGCGCTCCACGCATTCGCCGCCGCAGGAGCGCAGTGGGCGCATGTCGTCGACCTCGATGGAGCGCGGGCGAGGGCGCCTGTCCAGCACGATCTTATAGCGTCGCTCGCTGGGTCATCGCGACTGGCGCTGCAGGTGGGGGGCGGTTTTCGCACCCGCGAGCAGGTCGCTCGCATGCTCGATGCCGGTGTCCGGCGCGTGGTGATCGGGAGCTTGGCGGTAAAGGAGCCGGCGCTCGTGAACGCCTGGATCGACGAGTTCGGCCCTGATCGGATCACGCTCTCGCTCGATGTACGGATGGTCGGCGGCGAGCCCATGGTCGCCGTCTCCGGCTGGACCGAAGCAAGCGGCGTCAGCCTGTGGGATGTAGCTGGACGCTTTCCTTCGGCACGCCACCTTCTGCTGACGGACATCGGCCGTGACGGCATGCTTGCGGGACCCAACTTCCAGTTGCTCGATGAGGCCGTCGACCGTCTGCCGCAGCTCCGGATCCAGGCTTCAGGCGGCGTCTCATCGCTCGCCGACCTCCAGCGTCTCCGCACCGACGGTGCCATCGTCGGCAAGGCTATTTGGGAGGGGCGCATTCCGATTGAGGAGGCACTCTCACTTGCCCGCGCGTAGGATCATCCCCTGTCTCGACGTGAAGGACGGGCGCGTCGTCAAAGGCGTGCAATTCCGCGACCACCGCGATGCGGGCGACATCGTCGAGCAGGCGATGCGCTACCGCGATGAGGGTGCCGACGAGTTGGTCTTCTACGACATCAGCGCCAGCGCCGAAGGCCGCAGCATCGATCTGGAATGGGTTCGCAAGGTCGCACGCGTCATCGACATCCCGTTTGCGGTCGCCGGTGGACTGCGCACCCGTGATGAGGCCGCGGCCTGTCTGGACTCGGGCGCCGACAAGATTTCGATCAACTCGCCCGCGCTGGAACGCCCGGCTCTCATCGAAGAGCTGGCCCGGGATTTCGGCGCCCAGTGCGTCGTGCTCGGCGTCGACAGTTTCGAGAGCGAGGGCGAGTATTTGGTGAAGCAATATACGGGCGATCCGGACCGCACGCGCGACGCGGGCCGACGCACGCTCGACTGGGTGCGGGAGGCCTGCGACCGCGGTGCGGGAGAGGTCGTTCTCAACTGCATGAAGCGCGACGGCGTCCGCACCGGATACGACCTTGAGCACACGCACGCCGTCGTGGACGCCGTAGACGTGCCTGTCATTGCATCCGGTGGCGCTGGCGCTCCCGAACACTTCCGCGACGCCTTCATCGAGGCGGGCGCCAGCGGTGCTCTTGCGGCGACCGTGTTCCACGACCGCATCATCGCCATTCCAGAGCTGAAGGAGTTTCTCGCCCGATGCGGGATCGAAATGCGCCGCTGAATTCAGCCGACCTGGACGAATTGGCGTGGGACAAGATGGACGGGCTGCTTCCGGCCATCGTCCAGGATCGCCGGTCGGGAAGAGTCCTGATGGTCGGCTACATGAACCGCGAAGCGGCGGGAGCGACGCTTGAGACTGGGCGTACCACGTTCTTCAGCCGCTCCAAGCAGCGTCTTTGGCAGAAGGGCGAGACGAGCGGACATCACCTCCAAGTGCACGCGGTCTTCGCCGACTGCGATGACGACGCACTGCTGGTGCTGGCCGACCCGAATGGCCCGACCTGCCACACCGGTGCCACGAGTTGCTTCGGTGAAGAGGCAAGCGGCGGACCCGGATGGCTGGCCGATCTGGCGAGGGTGGTTGAGCAGCGCGCCGGCTCGGGAGACGATGGAAGCTACACTCGTCGTCTGCTCGCCGAGGGAACGGGGAGGATTGCACAGAAGGTGGGCGAGGAAGGCGTCGAGGTTGCGTTAGCGGCGGTGTCGCGATCCCCGGAGGACTGCGCCGAGGAACTCGCAGACCTCCTCTACCACGTCACCGTCCTCATGGAGTCGCTCGGGCTCCCTTGGGAGCAGGTGCTCGCGGTGCTGAAGGCTCGTCACTCAGTCGCAAGCAGCGCCACCGCCGCATCGTAAAGCTCGCGCGACGAAGCCGCGACGACGTTGCCGGGCGCGAAGTCGCTGCCGCCTCGCCAGTCCCCAATCTGCCCGCCGGCGCCCCGGATCACGGGAACAAGCGCATTATAGTCGTGCGGCTTGAGGCCGCATTCGATCACGAGGTCGATGTCCCCGGCCGCGAGCCGCGCATAAGCATAGGCATCAAGCCCGAACCGCGTTACCCGCACGGCGCGCAGGATGGGCTGAAGGACGCCGGCCTCAGGGCCGAACAGAAACGGATCGGTCGTGGAGAACCGCGCTTCCGCCAACTCTCTGCAGCCGCTTGTAGATAGTCGCGACTGCTCGCCACCTTTGATCACGATGCTCTCGCCGCCCGCGCCCAGATACGTCTCGTCGAGGCGGGGCGCATCGATGACCCCGATGGCCGGCTCTTCCTCCTCGAGAAGGGCGATCAGCGTCGTCCACGTCGGCAATCCGCAGATGTAGGATCGCGTGCCGTCGATCGGATCGAGGCTCCAGGTGAAGGGGCCTCTCGCTGCTTGATCGGGAAACTCCTCCCCGCGTATTCCGTGATCGGCGTAGCGCTGCGCGATCAACTCGCGCATGGTCTGCTCAGCGAGGCGGTCGGCGTCCGTTACGGGGTCGAACAAGCCTCCCTTGCTCTTGTCTTCGACCGCGAGTTCCCGGGGCAGACCCTGGAGCGTTTGGCTTCGCGCCGCGAGCGCAAGCTCGCGCGCGAACGAGCTCAGCTCCGTTACTGCGTCACCGGAAAGCATCTAGACCCGCTCGATCGCGAGCGCGATACCCTGGCCGACGCCGATGCACATCGTCGCGAGCGCGCGCTTGCCGCCGTTGCGCTGAAGCTCCTCGGTCGCAGTGAGCGCCAGGCGCGCACCCGACATGCCGAGCGGATGACCCAGCGCGATCGCGCCGCCGTTGGGGTTTACCTGCGCAGCGTCGTCCGGAAGGCCCAGCTGGCGCATGACCGCGAGCCCTTGCGCGGCGAATGCCTCGTTGAGTTCGATCACGTCGAAGTCGCCGATCTTGAGCCCGAGGCGCCGCATCAGCTTCTCACTGGCGGGCGCCGGGCCGATGCCCATGATCCGCGGCGGAACGCCGGCAACCGCAGCTCCCAACACCCTTGCCCGGGGTGTCAGGCCGTTGCGCTTCGCCGCCTCTTCCGAAGCGATGACGATCGCCGCGGCCCCGTCGTTCACGCCGGACGCATTGCCGGCTGTCACGGTGCCGTCCGCGCGGACGATCGGCTTGAGCTTCGAAAGCGCCTCGATCGTCGTCGAACGTGGGTGCTCGTCCTTGGCGACAACGATCGGATCCCCCTTCCGCTGAGGGATTTCGACGGACACGATCTCGGCCGCCAGCCGGCCATTAGCTTGGGCCGCCGCCGCCCGTTCTTGGCTCCGAAGCGCGAAGGCATCCTGGTCCTCCCGGCTGATCTGGAACTCCTGCGCGACATTCTCGCCGGTGCTCGGCATCGTGTCGTCGCCATAAGCGGACTTCATCTTCGGATTGACGAAACGCCAGCCGATCGTCGTGTCGTACATCTCTGCGTTTCGGTCGAACGCGCTCGTCGCCTTGGCCATGACGAAGGGTGCGCGGCTCATGCTTTCCGAGCCGCCGGCGATGATCATGTCGGACTCGCCCCCGCGGATTGCCCGGGCAGCCATGGCTACCGCGTCCAGGCCTGACCCGCACAGCCGATTGAGCGTCACCCCGCCGGAGCTGTGCGGAAGACCGGCCAGAAGGCCGGCCATGCGCGCGAGGTTGCGGTTGTCCTCGCCGGCCTGGTTCGCGCAGCCGAGGATGACATCGTCGAGTTCGCCCCAGTCCACACCCGGATTGCGCTCGATCAACGCTTTGATCGGGATCGCGGCAAGGTCGTCCGCACGGACCGAGGAGAGCGCACCGGCATAGCGGCCGATTGGTGTGCGGACATAATCGCAGATGTAAGCTTCGGTCATCGCGCTCCTCTACATGGGCGGTACCGCGGATGCACTATGACCGGCTGCAGCAGTTGCACCGGTTTGCCCAACGTGGAACAGCAGCGTGCCGCAAAGGAGGTCCTCATGTGTGACGAATTCATCAACCAGGGCTTGGTCGAGGACTCGCGCATCACCCGCCGCACCTTCGGGTTGATCGCTGCTGCAGCAGCGGGAACTGCGGGCGCCGCGGTGCCGGCCTCGAAAGTCGACGAGAAGGACGTCCTCGTCAAAACGCCAGACGGCACTGCCGACGCCGTGCTGTTCACGCCACGGAAGGCCGGCAAGTTCCCTGCCGTTCTGATGTGGCCGGACATCATGGGGCTGAGGCCGGCCTTTCGTGAGTTGGGCCGGAGGTTGGCGGGCGAGGGTTATGTCGTGTTGGTCCCGAATCCCTTTTACCGTTCCAAGCGCGCGCCGGTGCTGGAGGGGCCGATCGATTTCAGCAATCCCGCGACGCGTGAAGTGCTGTTCGGCTATCGCAAGGCGATGAGCGACGCCGGGATCGTCAGGGATGCGAGCGCCTATCTCGCGTTCCTCGATGCTCAAGCGAAGACGAACAAGCGGCGGAAGGCAGGGGTCCAGGGATATTGCATGAGCGGAGCCTTCGCTTTCATGGCGGCCGCGGCCCTGCCGGGGCGCATAGCCGCGATTGGCAGTTTCCATGGGGGAGGGCTCGCTACGAAGGAGCCTAACAGCCCGCATCTCCTGATCTCGAAGACGAGCCCCGGCTCGCGCTGGCTGGTCCTGCAGGCGCAGAACGACGACGCGCAGCAACCGCAGGTCAAGGATGAGCTTAAGGCCGCGTTCGCCGCCGCCCACCGCCGCGCCACGGTCGAGGTCTATCCGGCGAACCACGGCTGGTGCGTTCCAGGCGGCCAGGCCTACGATCAGGTCCAGGCCGAGCGCGCCTGGAGCGCGCTTCTTCAGCTTTATCGCGTCGCACTGGTTTAGGAGGGTCTTGATGAAGCGGACTGCAACGAAGATTGTAGCACTGGCAGGGGCGCTGGCAGTGGGTCTCGGCGGGATTGCGACGGCTGCACCGCCAGCGCGCAAGGCCTTCGCCCAGGTGCTGGCCGATCCGAGCCGACCCGCGGCGGACGTCGCTCGTGATGCCGACCGCAAGCCGGCAGAGCTCCTCGCCTTCGCCGGGGTCCGCAAGGGCATGCAGGTTGCAGAGCTGGCGCCCGGCGGCGGCTATTTCACCCGTATCCTGGCGGCGGCCGTCGGGAAGACCGGACACGTCTACGCCGTGGCTGCTCGTCCTTCGCCCGCGCTTCAGGAATTTGCCAAGCAGAACAGCAACGTCACGATCGTGACCGGTGCGCCGGGAACGATCCCCGTGCCCGGCAAGGTCGATCTCGTCTGGACGACGCTCAACTATCACGACTTCAAGAACAGCAAGCTTCCGACGGGCGATGCAGCTTCGGCCTTCGATGCCGAGGCTTTCCGGGTGCTCAAGCCCGGCGGGATTTACCTCGTCGCCGATCATGAAGCGGCTCCCGGTGCAGGTGCGACGCAGACTTCGACGCTCCACCGCATCGAGAGCAAAGTGGTCCGTCAGGAGGTCGAGGCCGCCGGGTTCAAGCTGGAGGCCCAGAGCAACCTGCTGCGGCATGCGGCGGACGACCACACGGTCAAGGTGGTCGAGGCGGGAATCCGCGGGAAGACGGACCAGTTCGTCCTCAAGTTCCGCAAGCCGCGCTAATCATCGGGCTGCCTGGAAGCGCGGGTTGCATGTGCGGCGGCTTTCGGTATAGGGGCCGCGGTTCGCGACGATCCAGCCGCCGCCTGCGGGGCAACCCGCTGAGATGAGGCGCAGATCGTCGCAATTTTTATTGTTGAACACGCATTTGAAGGTGCCGCAATGGCTGTCCCCAAGAGAAAAACCTCGCCGTCCAAGCGGAACATGCGCCGCAGCCATCATGCGCTGAAGGCCACGACGTTCCAGGAATGCCCGAACTGCGGCGAGCTGAAGCTCCCGCACAACCTGTGTTCGGCGTGCGGCCACTATAACGGCCGCGAAATCGTCACGACCGAAGCCTAAGCCGGCTGCGGCCCGTGAGTGGGGCCCCACGCATTGCCATCGACGCTATGGGCGGGGACACCGGCCCAGCGGCGATGATCGCGGGCGCGTCACGCGCCCTGCGGAAGGATTCGACGCTCCAGTTCACCTTCTACGGTGACGAGCGTCAGGTCGAAGCGCAGATCGGCGCCCACAAGAATCTCGCCGGCCATTGCAACGTCGTCCACTCGCCAGAAGCGATCGGCGCGAGCGAGAAGCCGAGCCAGGCGATTCGCCGCGCGCGGACGACCTCGATGGGCATGGCGATCAACGCGGTCAAAGAGCAGGCCGCGGACGCGGCGCTGTCCGGAGGCAACACCGGCGCGCTGATGGCCATGTCGAAGCTGGCGCTGCGGACGATGCCGGGGATCGACCGTCCCGCCCTTGCGGCTCTCCTGCCCACCATCGGCGAGACCGACGTCGTCATGCTCGACCTCGGGGCCAATACCGAATGCGACGCCCAGAACCTTGTCCAGTTCGCGGTCATGGGGGCGGCTTATGCCCGCTGCGTACTGGGCCTGCGCAGTCCGCGCGTGAAGCTGCTGAACATCGGTACCGAGGAACTCAAGGGCACGGATGAGCTCAAGGACGCCGCGGCACTGCTTCGAGAGGCGGACTATCTCCCCTTTCGGTTTGACGGCTTCACGGAAGGCGACCAGCTGTCGCGCGGCAATCTAGACGTTGTCGTGACCGACGGTTTTTCCGGAAACATCGCCCTGAAGACCGCCGAGGGCACGGCCCGCTTCGTGACCGATCTGCTGCGGCGGGCATTCAAGAGCTCGCTCCGTTCAAAGGCCGGCTTCGCACTGTCGAAGCCCGCATTGAACCTGCTCAAGGTTCACCTCGATCCC
>DASVXN010000220.1:0-9013 GCA_036392635.1 Sphingomicrobium sp.
CCGCGTGTCGCCGGCGACCTCGCCAAGCCGGAGATCCGGATCAAGCCGCGCTTCGACCTTGCCGCCGACCTTGGCGTGACCACTGCCGCCCTCAGTCAGACGATCCGCATCGCGACACTTGGCGACATCGAGCAGAACAGCGCGAAATTCTCGCTCTCGGATCGGCAGATCCCGATCACCGTCTCCTTGTCCGAAACTGCGCGGCGCGACATCTCGACGCTGGAGGACCTGCCGGTCCCGACGGCGAGCGGCGGCTCCGTTCCGCTGAAGTCCGTGGCGGAAATCGGCTTCGGGTCCGGCCCGACCTCGATCCAGCGCACCAATCAGATCCGCCGCATCGCCGTGGGCGCTGACCTGGCGCCGGGTGTGGTCAGCGGCGATGTCTGGCCGAAGATCAACGAGCTGCCGACGCTCAAGCACCTGCCGATGGGCATCCAGAAGCTGAACCTGGGTGACCAGAAGTGGCAGGGCGAGCTCATGTACTATTTCGCCATCGCGCTGATGTCCGGCGTGCTGCTCGTGTTCGCGGTGCTGGTCCTGCTCTATCGTCGCTTCCTGGCGCCGTTCGTGAACATGGGCTCGCTGATCCTCGCCCCGCTTGGTGCCGCCATCGCGCTGCACATCGCCGGGCAGCCGGTCTCGCTGCCGGTGCTGATCGGCATCCTCATGCTGTTCGGGATCGTCGCCAAGAACTCGATCCTTCTCGTCGACTTCGCGGTCGAGATGATGAACCATGGCATGGAGAAGAACGAGGCGATCCACGAAGCGGGCCACAAGCGCGCACAGCCGATCGTCATGACGACGGTTGCAATGGTCGCGGGCATGCTTCCGATCGCACTTTCGCTCAGCGGCGACGCCAGCTGGCGCGCGCCGATGGGCGTGACCGTGATCGGCGGCCTCATCTTTTCCACGATCCTGACGCTGCTGCTGGTACCGGCCTATTTCTCGATCGCCATCTCGCTGGAAGCAAGGATCGGCAGGCTCTTCCACCGCTTCATCGGCGGCGGCGCGCACGTGACGGGCCAGCCTGTCCCGGCAGAGTAGAACTGCCGGAATGAACTCATGCCGGGGCTCAGCTATTGAGCCCGGCATGAGGGGAATGGCGAACGGCGCCCTGTCGCGTTTCAATCCGGTGCAGCCGGGTGCCATGGGCATGAAGGTGGTTGCGACCGGGCTGCTGCTGGTGATGGCGGGGGTCTTCTTCGCGGCGCGCGCGCTTCAGCCCGAATATCCATGGCTCAGCTTCGTGAAGGCCTTCGCCGAGGCGGCGATGGTCGGCGGACTTGCCGACTGGTTCGCCGTAACTGCGCTGTTCCGCCATCCGCTCGGACTGCCGATCCCGCACACCGCCATCATCCCCCGCAACAAGGACCGCATCGGCGAAACGCTGGCGACGTTCCTGAAAGAGAACTTCCTCATTCCCGCCGTCGTCGCTCGGCGAATGCGGAGGCTGGACGTCGCGGCGGTCGCGGGCCGCTTCCTTCAGACGCCCTCAGGTCAGGGTACCCGGATCCGCGCGGGCGCGTCGCGCCTCATCGCAGACATCTTCGAGAGCCTCGACGACGAGCGGCTCGGCGGTATCGTGAAAGGTGCCATTTCGTCGCGCCTGCGCAACATGGAGGTGGCGCCGCTGCTCGGCCATGGACTGGCCTCGGCGATCAACGAGGACCGGCACGTCCCGATGCTCGAGGCCGCGATCCGCTGGACCGCAAGAGCGCTGGACGCCAACGAGCAGCTGATCCGGGAGATGGTCCAGAAGAAGGCGAATTGGGTGCTCAAGCTCGCCGGACTCGACGCCAAGCTTGCCGACGCCGTCATCGATGGCCTGCGGAAGCTCACCGTCGAGATGTCGACGGACCCGGCACATCCCGTTCGTCTCAAGGTCGAGGAAGCACTCGCCCAACTCGCCAACGACCTGCAGACACGGCCCGAGACTCAGCAGCGCGTCGAGGCAATCAAGGAGCAGCTGCTCGACAACAAGTCGGTCAGCCTCTGGCTGGACAGCCTTTGGCAGAAGGGACGCGAGGCGATCGTCAAGGCGGCGCGCAACCCGGATGCCGTGCTCGCGGGCAAGCTCGGGGAGGTGCTGCGCTCGATGGGCGGCACGCTCGAGAAGGATCCCCGCATCCGCGCGGCGATCAACCAGTTCGCCCGCCGCGCCGTCGTCGGCATGTCGGCGAGCTACGGCGGCTCCATCGTGAAGCTCGTGTCGGAAACCGTGCGCAGCTGGGATGCGCGGACGGTCACCAACCGCCTCGAAGCGGCGGTTGGCCGCGACCTTCAGTACATCCGCATCAACGGCACGCTGGTGGGCGGTCTCGTCGGCCTGATCCTGCACGTGATCGACCAACTGTGAGCGACCCGCGCCTCGATGCTCTCGCCGAGACCGCGCGCAATCGCGGACTCAAGCTCGTCCGCTCGCGGGTCCGCACGCCCGGCAAGCGCCGCTTCGGCAAGGCGGGCCTCAGTGACGCGAACGGCAAGCCGGTGTTTGGCGTCGATGCCAAGGGCCCCACGGCAACGCCCGAGGAGGTCGAAAGCTATCTTCGGAAGCTCGAAGCGCAGGACTGGGGTGCCTCCCTCGACGCGCCCGAGCCCGCCCGCAAGAAGCCCAAGCGTGTCGCTGCGAACGACACCGCGCCTGAGCCGGAGCCGGAGCAGGCACCGCCGTCGGCCGGTCCGAAGAAGCGGAAGCTGGTCGAGGCGAAGCCACCTAAGCCCAAGCCGCCCCCGCCGAAGCCGAAGATCCGCGAAGCCAAGCCTTCCGACGCCGCGCGCCTCGCCGAGCTGATCCGCGAGCTTGGGCACGAGATCGACGCGACGCAGGTCCGCAAGAACCTCGCCGCGCTCAAGAAGACCGGGGAGACCCCGCTCGTCGCTACACTCGACAAGCAGATCGTCGGCATGTGCGGCATCGGCCGCCGCGTCATGATCAACCGCCCGGCCCCGCTTGGCCGCATCACTTCACTCATCGTCACCGAAGCCGCGCAGGGTCACGGCCTTGGCCGCATGCTGGTGGAAGCTGCCGAGGCGTGGATGCGCAAGGAGGGCTGCCAGTTGGTGGAGGTCACCAGCAACGACCGCCTCGCGGCCGCCCACGCCTTTTACCGTCACCTTGGCTACGAACGGACTAGTATCCGCTTCGCCAAGGCCCTCTAGGCCGCTCTAGTGCGCCGGCGCGCCCGCGTCCGAGCGCAACAGCTCTTCGAAGAGATTACGATAGCCGAGCAGGGCTGACCTCAGGTCCTCGGTGTCCGCCCGGCCCTCGGCCCGGCGTTCCGCGATCTGATGCGCCGCGCGGTAATTGGCGACGAGCTCCGGATGCTCGACCGAGATGTCCGCAGCCCGCTGCTCAAAGTCCTTCACCGGATAGCCGCGCGCCTTCATCACTTCCGCAAGCAGCGCGTCTGCCAACGCCAGCGAACGCTCAGGGTCGTCGACGAAGCGTGCCTGGACCTGCTGCCAGTCGGACGCGAACGCCTCGCGCTGCTCCGGCGGAAGCGGACGAATGTCCAGTTTCTCGACCCGCTTCTCGCGCTTGAGAAGCTCGGCCTGCGCCCTCGTCTCGCTGCCGGCTTCCTCGACCTGCCGATCGTACTCAGGCCCGAAACGCTGCTTCAGCCGCTCGCCTTCGCGCTTGCGCATCAGCATCACCGCGACGCCGATGACGACCAGCACCGCAATGACGATAATGGCGATCTCTGTCGTGCTCATGTCCAGCCTCCCTGCCGCAGCTACGGCTGCGGGTCGAGAACGCAGGCAGCGGTAGAGAGGTTGCTTTCAGCAGCTACCGCAACTGCACGACCGCGATCGACTTGGCCGGCAAGTCGAACTGCAGCCGCCCGCCGGACGAGCGGCCGGCAAACGGGCGCGGCGCAACCTGCGTCGGCCGATCGAAGCTGTTGTGTGCGTCCACGGCGGCAGCCGTCAGCACCTCACCCGCGGCACTCCTCGCGTTCGCTCCCTCGATCGCCAGCCGCGCAGGTCGGTTCGGATCGACGTTGACCATCGCCAGCCACAACCGCCCGGAAGTGTCCCGTGCCGCCACGGCATCGACCTGCGGCAGGCGGATCTCGTTATAGGCATATGTGCCGGAATCGAAGGTCACCGGCACCAGGGTCGCGCCCTGGAAGGGCACGTACATCTTGTAGATGTGGTAGGTGGGCGTCAGCAGCATCTTCGGCCCGTCGGTCAGGATCATCGCCTGCAGGACGTTGACCATCTGCGCGATGTTCGAGCCGCGCACGCGGTCGGCGTTGCGCATGAAGATGTTGAGGTTGAGCGCCGCGATCACCGCATCGCGCATCGTATTCTGCTGCTGCAGGAAGCCGGGATTGCTGCCGGGATTCGGGTCAGCCCACAGGCCCCATTCGTCGACGTAGAGCCCGACCTTCTTGCCCGGATCGTAGCGGTCCATGATGGCGGTCTGCTTCGCGACCCACTCCTTCATCTTCAGCGTCGCCGCGATCCCCTTCGCATATTCGCTCTCGCCGAAGCCGACGCTCGGCCCCTTCTTCTCCCACGTGTTCGGGATCGTATAGCCGTGCAGCGACACGCCTTCGATGTCCCAGCTCCAGACCTTGTCCTTCCACGCCTTCATCACCGCTTCGGTGTAGTCGCTATTGCCGCTGTCCCAGCCCACGGCGACCCGCTTCATCGCGTCCGGGCCGTTCTGCTGAGCCGGATTATAATTGCGGGTATAGTGCGCGTACTGCTTCATCTCCTCGACATAATGGTCCGCGGTCATGGCGCCGCCGCAGCCCCAATTCTCGTTGCCGAGGCCCAGCACCTTGATCTTGTACGGCGCCGGATGGCCGTTTGCCGCGCGCTGCTTCGCAAGCGTCGTCGGCTTTTCGGACGTCATATATTCGAACCAGTCGGCGGCTTCCTCCACCGTGCCGGACCCGACGTTCTCCGAGATGAACGCCTCGGCGCCGACCTGCCCGATGAAATCGAAATATTCTTCCGTGCCGAAGCTGTTGGGCTCAATCACGCCAGCCCAGTCGGGGTTGAGCGTCGCCGGCCGCTGGGCGCGCGGACCGATGCCGTTCCGCCAGTGGTAATTGTCGCCAAAGCACCCGCCGGGCCAACGAATGTTCGGGACGCGGATGGCTCGAAGCGCCTGGACGACGTCAGTGCGAATGCCGCGGACATTGGGGATCGGCGAGTCCGGTCCAACCCAGATGCCGCCGTAGATCCCGGTCCCGAGGTGCTCGGCGAACTGGCCGAAAATATCGCGGTTGATGACGGGTCCCGCCTGGCTCGGCTGCACCTGCAAGCGGACAACGGTAGGTGCCGGCTGGGCGACAGCCACTAGCGGCTGCAAGAGCAGCGACCCTGCGACGGCACAGCTGGCAACGCGCTTCATCACCGAATTCACGCTCATTCGCCCACTCCCGTTCCGCTGATGACCCGAGGCCTTAGATGCGGCTATAGCGGCTTCTTCTACCGCTCCTAGCTCAACCGGATAGAGCGTCGGGCTTCGAACCCGAAGGTTGGGGGTTCGAATCCCTCGGAGCGGGCCAACCCGCCCGCCAAAGCTTCAGCCCGAGTAAACGACTGGCATGTGGCCGCTCCTATCCTTACCGCTCCGCACGAAACCGTGCCGGTTCATGTGGCGGACGCGGCGCCAGCAGCAGGGCGCCTGGTGCATACGGCGAACGGAACGTTCACAGAGGCAGGCCGCGACCAAAGATCGATGACCAAGCAACGCCATGCGGTTGTGTGGGCGGAAGTTCTTGGCCTATGATGTAACCGGTTACACACTCTTAATGGGCATACGCTTGCCCGAAAATAACCTTTGTTTGACGGCAATGTTTGTCTATGGGCGCGATTGAGACGCGTCTGACGTGTCTCCGGCCCGGCCGCTGGAGTTGCCCCCCATGCCGGGTCGTTACCTTCCCCCGCTGAAGCGGGTCCGGCGTACCGCTCAGGCCGACAGCGCAGAAGACGACGCAAGTGTCCAAGCCAATCATCGCTTAACCCTTTCGCTGTAGGCTTCTCAGCCGGGGCGGCCCTGGGGCCGCGTTGGGAACGTCGCCAATGAATGCTAATCCCGGCATCGGAGCGCAGCATCCACACTTCGTGCACATCCCGGACCCGACGCAGGCCGAAGGATTGCGCGCCTACCGCGAGCCGCAAACGCCGCACCCGCTGCAGCTCACCTTTCTCGAAGCCGCCGGCGAGGCCGCCTGGGTCGAGGAGACGCGCGCACTGTTGTCGGCTGGCCGGACTCGAGAGGCCGACGCTCGCCTGACCGCGGAGCTTGCCGGCTTCGACGGCGCGCTCGCGCGCCTATGCAAGCAGACCGGTCCGACCGATGTCGCTCTCGATGGTTGGGAAGACCTCCTGCCGATTCTCGCAGAGTGGGAAGGTCCGCCGATTACCGCCATCACGCTCGGGCTGACGAACGCGCCGGACCTCGTGTTCGAGGCCGGGCGCACCCACGATCCCGAGCTGCTCCTTTCCCTCTATTCGGACGAGTCCTTCGCCTTTAGCCGCGCGAGCAAGGCTGATCTCGTCGCCGAGTGCGCGAAGGAGCTTCCGGCCTGGGCCGCCGCCGAAGAAGACGTCGAATTTCACTGCACGCTTCCGGGCCTTGCCGAGCTGAACACCGCGCTCGTCCACTGCAAGCATCGCCGCTTCCTCCGCGACGGCCGCGATGGCGTCGATGGGCGGGCTCCCGGTGGCTATGTCGAATATGTGCTCGGAAGCTGGCTGCTGGCTACGCGCTTCCTCCAGGCCGCGGAGCGTGCGATCGCGGAACACGGGATGCCGTCCGGCTGCCGCCTCATCGCGGGCACGGTCGACATCAATGCCGACTTCGTCACCGTCCTCGGCGCAGAGCAGCCGGGCGCCGCAGCGGTCACGACGCTTGCCGCGGAACCGAGCTTCGCGCCGCTGACGATCAAGCCGTGGGTCCCGCGTGAGGACCCCACCACAGACGCACTGACGAGCGGCCCGACCCTGCGCCAGCGGCTCTCGCCGGCCGAGGCCCCGCCAGCCGAACCACCCCGCCGCAGCTTCCTCGCGCGCCTGTTCGCCCGCCGTCGGGGCGACCGAACCTGACCGCCTACCCCTGCTTGACGTGCCGCGGCTTCTTCTTCGGCCGGGGCTGCTCGTGGGCGCGTTCGGGACGGTAGGAGGACTTGGTCTCCCGCGGCTCGGCCAGCTCGATCATCAGCCCCTGGTCCTCGGGAGCGATCGTTGCGCGGCGAAGTGCCTTGAGGAAACCTGGGGTGGCTCGCTCGCTCACTTGGAAATAGCTCTCGTTGGCGGCTAGCCGGATCGCGCCGATCTCGCTCCTCGTCACGTGGCCATAGCGGCAGATCAGCGGCAGCAGCCAGCGCGGATCGGCATTGTGGCGGCGCCCGGCGTTCAGCCGGAACCATGTCGCGCCTTCGAAGTCGGTGCGAGCCCCGGTCTCGCCGCGGCGCCCCTCCTTCGCATCGCTCGCCAGTATGTCTTCGGGGGCAGGCTGGTCGGTCCGAAGCGACCGGATCAGGGCCGCCGCGATGTCCTCGGGCGAGAGCCGCTCCATCACCTGCCGCGCGAGGTCCCGGTCCTCCTCGTCCAGCTCGGCTGGAGCGGAGAGGCTCGCCAGCAGCCGCTCGCGGTCATTGGCGCGAATCGCGGACGCGGAGGGCACCGAGATCCACTCTGCCTGGATGCGTGCGCCCCGCAGCATCGCCTCCACCCGCTTGCGGCGCTGGAACGGCACGATGAGCACCGCCGTCCCCTTCCGCCCCGCACGCCCCGTGCGGCCCGACCGGTGCTGAAGTGCCTCCGCATCGCGCGGCAGCTCGACGTGGATCACGAGCGAGACCGAAGGCAGATCGATCCCGCGCGCGGCCACGTCCGTTGCAACGAGGACGCGGGCACGCCGGTCCCGGAGCGCCTGCAGCGCCTGGTTGCGCTCGTTCTGGCTATGCTCTCCCGATAGAGCGACGGCGTGGAAGCCGCGCTCGGTCAGGCTGGCGTGCAGTCGCCGCACCGCCTCGCGGGTGGCGCAGAACAGGATCGCGGTCTCGGCCTCGTGGAAGCGGAGCAGGTTGACGACCGCATGCTCGATGTCGGTCGGGGACACCGCCACCGCCTGGTAGGCGATGTCCTGGTGCCCCTCCTTGTCGCCGAGCGTCTCGATGCGCAGCGCATCCTTCTGGTAGCGCTTCGCAAGCGCTACGATCGGGCGCGGCATGGTGGCGGAGAACAGCAAGGTCCGGCGCGTTGCCGGCGTCGCGTCGAGGATTTCCTCAAGTTCCTCCCGGAAGCCCATGTCGAGCATCTCGTCGGCTTCATCCAGCACCGCCACGCGCAAGGACGAGAGGTCGAGCGCCCCGCGTTCGAGGTGATCCCGAAGTCGCCCCGGGGTCCCGACAACGATCTGCGCCCCGCCGGAGAGCGCCCGACGCTCCTTCATCGGGTCCATGCCGCCGACGCAGGTGACCACGCGCAGGCGGGTGTCGGCGTACAGCCACTGCAGCTCCTTGCTCACCTGCAGGGCGAGCTCGCGCGTCGGGGCGATGATCAGCGCGAGCGGCTCCCTCCCGATGGGCCCGTCCTCCTCGATCAATGCCGGCGCCATTGCCAGCCCGAACGCGACCGTCTTGCCGGACCCCGTCTTGGACGAGACGATCAGGTCGCGGTCATGCGCCTCCTCGGCGATGACCGCCGACTGGACGGGAGTGAGTTTCTCATAGCCGCGCTCGTCGAAGGCTCGGGCGAGAGCAGGGTGTAACTGGGGATGGGGCATGTGCGCGCCCTACCCGCGCGTGGCCCAAGGCGATAGGGCCAAGGGCGCTGCTAAGGCCGGATAGTGTCGATTAGTAGCGGACCGACGCGCGAGCAGTCCACGTCGAGACAGGTTGCGGCGAATGAGACGATGCTGCCGCCTATGACGGCTTTCCCGCTCCGGACTCGTGGTGTGCTTGCCTTCTGCGCCAGGATGGCCTGAATCACACGGGGGGTGAATATCCGGTCGAAGTGGTCTTGGACCGCCCCCGGGTCCGGATAA
>DASVXN010000221.1:0-2828 GCA_036392635.1 Sphingomicrobium sp.
TTGCCGAGGCCGCGGACATAGCGATCGTTGGCCGATCCGAAGATGCTTTTTGCCAATCCGGCGAACATGGAATTCCCTTAAAAGCCCGCGCGTTTCAGAAAGGGCGTAGCGCTCCCGCCGACGCTGGGGAAATTGCGTTCGGCGATGTAAGGAGCGACCCCCTTATAGTCAATTAAGGCGAGCCAAGATGGGACTGACCGGCGGGTGCATGTGCGGCGCGGTCCGCTACGAGCTGAAGAGCGACCCGTTCGATGCCGGCTGGTGCCACTGCCGGACCTGCCAGCTCAACAGCGGCGCTCCCGCGATGGTGTTCGCCAGCGTTCCCGATGGAGATCTCGTCTGGACCAGGGGCGAGGACCTGGTGAAGTCCGTGCCCTCGTCGAGCTTTGGCCATCGGGCATTCTGCGGCGACTGCGGAACTCCGTTCCTGATGAAGGTCGATCACCAGCCGGAGACGGTAGACTTCAGCGTTGCCACGCTCGACAAACCGGAGGCCGTCGCGCCGACCTTCCACATCTTCTGGGGGAGCAAGATCGGCTGGTTCGAGCCCAATGACGAGCTGCCCCGGCACGACAGGTTCCGGCCGAACACGCGGGGGCTCGATGGCACCGAGCCCCCGGAGTGAACATTAGGACTGGCTGGCAGCCTGCGCCGAAGCGTCGAGATTGCTCTCGAGCCACTGCTGGATCTGGCTGCGGGGAGCGGCGCCGACCTTCTGCGCCACCGGCTGGCCACCCTTGAACAGCAGCATCGTCGGAATCCCGCGCACGCCGTAGCGGCTCGGGGTGTCGGGGTTCTCGTCAATGTTGAGCTTCGCGATCGTGACCTTCTCGCCGAGCTCGCCCGCAATCTCTTCGAGCGCGGGAGCAATCATCCGGCACGGTCCGCACCATTCCGCCCAGAAGTCGACAAGGACCGGCCCATCGGAGCCGAGAACGTCGGTGGAAAAGCTCTGGTCGGTGACCGTCTTGGTGGCCATGGCGGCGAATCTCCTGGCGGGTTACAAAGGTTAACGTCCATATGGGCGCTCACCCGGGCGCTCTCAAGACGCGAGTTCGAACAGCTGCGGCCCGGCGGTGTAGAGCAGCGCCGCGCTGACTTGGCGTCCCGGGAAGATGACCCGCAGTGCCTCGGCATAGGCGGACATCTGCACGCGGTGCGCGTTCGGGATGTCCGCTTCAGACGCAGGCACCCTGCCCGTCTTGAAGTCGATCACGGATACGCGATCCTGGTCGACCCTGAGCCTGTCGACGGTTCCCGCGATCACCCGGCCGTCAGGCAAGGTAGCAGCGAGCGGAGCTTCGCCCAGCGAACCCGGTCCGAACAGGTCCGAAAAACGTGCGTCTGAAAGGATGCCGCAAACCTGACTGACGATCTCGCTGCGCACCGCGGGGCCGCTCACGCCGGCCGAATGCTCGAGCCAGCGATCGGCTGCAGCGGCGCGTCTCTCCGGCGTCACGGTCGGCAGACGCTCGAGCAACTGGTGGATCCAGGTTCCTCTGAGTGCCGCCGCGCGCATCGCTTCACTCGGCGGTGGGGAACTCTCGTCGTCGACGGCGATCGAGGACGGGGCAAGCGGCCGTGGCGGTCTCGCTTCGGGTCGCGCTGGGCGTGTGGCCCATGCCGGAATTACGGCAGGTGGCAGCTCGACCTTGTTCCTGATGCGCTTTGGGGGAGCGAGGCCAACGATACCGTAGTGAAGCGCGACATGATCCTGGCCCGGCGACGCGGCGACGCCGGCCATGGCCTGCTCCACGATCCGGTGCCAGCAGTTGGCGGGGCGCGGATCGGCGCCGTCCTTCCTCTCCTTCGGACGTACGCCACTGACGATCAGCCAGTCCGCAGCACGCGTCAACGCGACGTAGAGCAGGCGGAAGTGCTCCTCGAGACCGCGTTTCTCCTCCTCAAGGATCTTCTCCTCGAACGGCGGACAGCGCTCGTCCTTCTTGGGGCGAAGCAGCGGCGCCAAGCCGGCATTCTCCACCTCGAAGTCGATCGTGAGAGGCGTTCGGCCAAGCTTGTTCGGATCCGCCGTCGCGTCGGCAAGGATGACCACCGGCGCCTCGAGCCCTTTGGCACCGTGGACCGTCATGACGCGGACCTCGTTCCCTGCCTGGCCCGGATCGCGCTGCACGTCGACCGTGCCGCGCGAGAACCACGACAGAAACCGGTCCAGCGACGCGGTTTCGTTCCGCTCGAACTCAAGCGCGCTGTTCATCAGCTCGTCGATTGCATCGCGCGAGGCCATGCCGAGGCGCGAATAAAGCTTGCGGCGGCCTTGCATCGGGCCGGTAAGGATCGTTTCCAGGAAGCGCGACGGCGCCGTGAAGTCCGCCAGCCGCAGCAGTTCCGCGAGCGCATCATGGGCCTCGCGAAACTCGCCCGCGCGCTGGCGAAGCTCGCGCCAAAGCGAGCCCTTCCGGCCATATGCAAGGGCTCGCAATTGCTCCTGGTCCCAGCCGATCAGGGGCGAGACCAGCAGGCACGCGAGGCTCAGATCGTCATTCGGCTGCACCGCGAACTTCACGGCCGCCAGCAGGTCCTGCACGGCCAGCGGCTCGTGGAGGTGAAGGCGGTCGACGCCGGCGACGGGCACACCGGCCGAGAAAAGGCGCGCGACAACTAATGACGCCAGCTCGCCACGGCTTCGAACGAGTATCAGGACATCGCCGGCGGCGAGCGGCCGCCCCGTCGAAGCGAGGACCGGCGCTTCGGCGATCATCGTGCGGACGCGCTCGGCAAGGACGTCGGCGTACTTCCGATCGCGGATGGATACCCAGCGCTCCTCACCCTCGTCCGTCTCGTCCGAGGCGTCTTCAACGGCGAAG
>DASVXN010000222.1:0-4352 GCA_036392635.1 Sphingomicrobium sp.
CACTGGGAGAGACGACGATGATTGCCGAAGCGGCATGGCCGGACTTCGACCCGGCGATGCTGGTCGACGAACAGGTAACGCTTGCCGTCCAGGTCAACGGCAAGCTGCGCGACACGCTCAACGCCCCGCGTGGCCTCGACCGCGCCGCGGCGGAGGCACTGGCCCTCGCGTCGGACAAGATTCAGCGCCAACTCGACGGTGCGGCGCCGCGCAAGGTCATTGTCGTTCCCGACCGGCTGGTGAACATCGTCGCATGAGGCGGCGCGGCGTCCTCGCCCTGGCTTTGCTGTCCCTGAGCGGCTGCGGTCTCCGTCCGCTCTATGCCGGCGGAAGCGGCGGCGCCGTCGCCGCCACGCTCGCTTCAGTCACCGTAGCCCCGATCGCGGGTCAACAGGGCTGGCTCGTCCGCAACAAGCTCATCGAGCGGCTTGGCGAGCCATCCGGGGCATCGGCTGCGTACCGGCTCGATGTGACGCTGGACGACAACATCACCACCTTCGGCGTTCGCAGCAATCAAGCGGCCACGCAGGAGCGGCGCACGTTGCGCGCCCGCTATCAGCTGGTGAACGTCAGCAACGGCATGGTGGTGCTCGACGCCACTGCCGGATCCGACGCGACACTCGACATCGTCAGTTCCGAATATGCGACGGTCGCGGCCGAGCAGACCGCGCTCGAGAACCTGTCGGACCGGCTGGCCGACCAGATTACCGCGCGCGTGGCGCTCTTTGCTTCCCGCACCGGGGCCAAGTGAAGGTCAATAAGGGCAGCATCGGCCGCGCGGTCGATCAGCCTAACGCCAGCATCCGTTTCTACCTTTTCCATGGACCTGACGAAGCGCAGTCACGGGCGCTGGCCGCCCGGCTGCTGGAAGCCCTCGGCGCCACCAAGTTCGTGTTGAGCGCGGGCGCAATTAGGTCCGATCCGGCAGCCTTGGTCGATGAGGCGGGCGCGATGAGCCTGTTCGGAGGCAAGCGCCTGGTGTGGATCGAGCCAGCCACCAAGGACATCGAAGAAGGTGTCGTCGCTTTGCTGGAAGGCGCGGAGACGGAGAGCCCTGTCGTTGCGATCGCGGGATCGCTGACGAAGACGTCAGCCCTGCTCAAGCTTGCAGAGACGTCGCCTTTGGCTGTCGCTTACGCGTCCTACGCGCCGGAAGGTCAGGACGCGGAGCGGATGGTCATCGACGTCGGCCGGCGGTTCGGGCTCAAGATCAGCTCACCCGTGGCGGCGCGGCTCGCGGATGCGGCCGAGAACGATCAGGCGATCGTGGCGCAGGAGCTGCAGAAGCTCGCGCTGTACATCGACGCCTCGCCCCACTCACCCAAAGAACTCGATCACTCCGCGATCGACCAAGTGGGTGCGTTCAGTGCGGAAGGCGACTCCCAGGGGCTCGCCGATCTCGCTCTCGCGGGGAACATCGACGAATTGTCCGAGGAGCTGGCGCGCCTTCCCGCCGGTGGAAGCGAGGGCATTCCGGTCGTGCGGTCCTTGCAACGGCGGTTGCTGATGCTCGCTCCCGCACGCGCTCGCGTGGAGCGTGGCGAGCGGCTTGACGCCGTCATGGCGTCATTGGGCAGGACATTGTTCTGGAAGGATAAATCCACCGTCCAGCAAATGCTGCAAAAGTGGACTGCGGAAGATCTCGCCACCGTCGCGGATCGCGCCGGCAAGCTCGAGCGATCGCTGATGTTCACTGCCGTGCCCGAGCGCGAAGCGCTTGGCGAAGAGCTGCTGGCGATCGCGCGAAAGGCGCGCAGCCGCTAGCTAAATCGGCTCTCCGGAGAGCCGCTGGCACAGCATGTCGAGCTGATCGAGGCTCGAATAGTGGAGCGTGACCGCGCCGCCCTCACCCTTGTTCGTGACCTGGACCTTGAGCCCGAGGATGTCCGCGAGCTGCCGCTCGAGCGCGTCGAGATCGGGGTTTGCAGCTTTGGCGGCGTTGCGGGCCGTGGCCCGCGCGATATCGATGCCGGGGCCGGGACGCGACTTCTCGCGGCGAACCCACTCCTCAGCTTGGCGCACCGACAGACCCCTCGCGATCACCTCGCGAGTCACCGCTTCGGGATCGTCCGCGGTCGCGACGGCACGAGCGTGCCCCATGCTGATCTCGCCCCGCATCAGCGCTTGCCGCACGAACTGAGGAAGTTCTAGCAATCTCAGCAGGTTAGCAACGTGACTGCGTGATTTGTGGACGATCTTCGAAACGTCGTCCTGCGTATGCCCGTGCCGATGGATGAGCTGCCGGTAGCCCTCCGCTTCTTCGAGCGGATTGAGGTCGAGGCGCTGGATGTTTTCGATCAGCGCGAGCTCGGCCGTCGTGGACTCATCGATCTCGCGGACGATTGCCGGGATTGAGTGGAGCTGCGCACGCTGTGACGCACGCCAGCGGCGCTCTCCGGCGATGATCATGTAGTGCTCGCCATTCGGGCGGAGCAGGATCGGCTGCAGGACACCCCGCTCCCGGATCGACTGGGCGAGCTCTTCAAGAGCGTCCTCATCGAACTGCACGCGCGGCTGATCAGGATTGGGCCGAATGCGGGCGATGTCGATCTCACGCACGCCGCCGCGCGACGCTGTCGCCTCCGCTGAGCCCGGCGCCGGTGCAGGCCGCCCGGCATCCCCGAGAAGCGCCTGCAAACCCATGCCAAGGCCCTTGGCGGGCCGCTCAGCGCTCACGCTGCGACCGCCAGTTGCGGAAGGCGTCCGATGAGCTCGCGAGCGAGGCGCACATAAGCCTCCGACCCCGGGCACTTCAGGTCATAGATCAGCGCCGGCAGCCCGTGGCTCGGCGCCTCGGAAAGACGGACGTTCCTCGGCACCACGGTTTCGAAAACGGCCGGCCCGAGGCATGCGCGCACGTCCTCGGACACAGCCTGCGAGAGATTGTTGCGGCGATCGAACATCGTCAGGGCGACACCGAGAATGGAAAGGTCAGGATTGAAGGCGACACGGATGCGCTCCACCGTCTGGAGGAGCTGACTCAAACCTTCGAGCGCAAAGAACTCGCATTGCAGAGGCACCAACAGGTGTCGCGCGGCGACGAGGGCGTTAACAGTCAGCAGGCCCAAGGAAGGTGGACAGTCGATCAGGCAAATGTCCCAGCGGCCCGGGGGCGTAGCTGAAAGCGCCTTATCCAACCGGTGAGCACGATCATCAAGGGCGACCATCTCGACCTCTGCACCCGAGAGGTCGACCGTAGCCGGCAGGAGCTCGAGCCGAGGCACGCGGGTCGCCACGGCGGCTTCCGTCGGCGTCGCGCTTCCGATGAGTACGTCGTAGCTGGATGTAGAGCGCTGAGCCTGCGAAACTCCGAGACCGGTTGAGGCATTCCCCTGCGGATCGAGGTCGATGAGGAGCACTCGCCAGCCGATCGCCGCGAGTGCCGTGGCGAGATTGATTGCGGTCGTCGTTTTGCCAACGCCGCCTTTTTGATTGGCCACTGCAATGCGGATCATCGTCTCGCTCTCACCCCTGTCGCCACGACGATCCGGGAATCGGCGTCGGTGACACTCTGTTCCACGTGGAACACACCTTGCCATGCTTGTTGTGCCTCGACCAGTTCCGCTTCGGCACCGCGGCCCTTTGGAAGCGCCCAAACAGTGTTTCTTGTGGACAAATGTGCGGATATCCTCAGCAGCTGGTCGAGCCTGGCGACCGCCCGCGCGGTGATAATGTCAAACTTTCCCTCTGCGCGCTCCGCCTTTCCGAAGACCACCTTGGCGTTGAGTTGGAGCGATTCGCACACCCTGTGGAGAAAATCGGCGCGGAGCCGGCGTGGTTCGACCAAGACAACCGGTCCGCTCACGATGCAGGCGACGACAATACCTGGCAGGCCCGCACCGGAGCCGATATCGATCCATGACGCGCCGTCGCTGGGCTCAAACCGCACGATCTGCGCAGAATCGAGAATATGCCGACTCCACAGGTCCTCGAGCGTCGATGATGAGATCAGGTTCTGGCACTTCGCCTCGGCCCGGAGAAGAGCCTCATAGGCCTTGAGCCGGGCAATTGTTTCACGTGGAACATCGCGCCCGGCGACTTCAACAAGCCGGTCAATCATGCGGCAGCGCGTCTGCTCACTGCGACATAAAGCGCCGACAGCGCAGCTGGGGTCACGCCCGGCACGCGGGATGCCTGGTCGAGTGTCTCCGGTCGAGCGTCGACGAGGCGCTCTACCATCTCAGTGGACAGCCCGGGTATCGCGGAATAGTCGAGGTCAGCAGGGATCCAAGTCCGAGCGTCGCGCTGGACGATCTCCCACTCCCGCTGCTGCCGCTCGACGTACGGAGCGTATAGCGCATCGGCCCTTCCCTCTTCGGTCTCGCCCCATGCTGCGGTCGAGCGCAGAGCCA
>DASVXN010000223.1:0-2332 GCA_036392635.1 Sphingomicrobium sp.
CTCGGCCAGAACTTCATCCTCGACCGGCAGCTTCTCGCGCGGATCGCGGCAGTGCCGGGACCGCTGACCGGAGAGCGGGTCTATGAGGTTGGACCGGGCCCGGGTGGCCTGACCCGCGCACTACTCGAGGCCGGCGCATCGGTGGTCGCCGTCGAGCGTGACCGCCGCTGCATCCCCGCCCTCGACGAATTGCAGCAGCTATACACTTATCGCCTCGAGGTGATTGAAGGCGACGCGCTCAAGATCAACGAAGCGGAGCGCGTGGGCCAAGGCGCGCACGTCGTTGCCAATCTTCCATACAATGTCGGCACGGCACTGCTGCTGAAATGGCTTGGCGGTGACTGGAAGCCGTGGTGGCGTTCGTTGACGCTGATGTTCCAGAAGGAGGTCGCCGAGCGCCTGGTCGCGCAGCCGGGGACCGACGCCTACGGGCGCTTGTCGGTCGCGGCCCAGTGGAGGTCCACCGCCCGCATAGCGATGACGGTCAACCGGTCGGCCTTCGTGCCCCCGCCCAAGGTCACCTCGGCCGTCGTTCACATCATCCCGATCGATCAGCCGGCGGGTGTCCAGGCTAGGGTGATCGAGCGGCTGACGGAGGCGGCGTTCGGCCAACGGCGAAAGATGCTGCGATCGAGCCTGAAACCGATGCCAGGAGCGCTCGAGGCCGCCGAAAGCCTGGGCATCGACACGCAACGGCGCGCCGAGACTGTCAGCGTAGACGAATGGATCCAGCTGGCGCGGGCGCTCAGCTAGTCCTTCTTCGGCGTTTCCGGGACCTTTGCGGAAGCTACGGTCGGACCATGCGAGATCGCAGCCGATAGCTGCGCTACCTGGGGGCACCCCTTGGCACCGCAGATCTGCTGCAGCTTCTGGAGGTTTGCCTGGGCTCGCGCCGTCGCGCCGAGCTCGACCATCGCTTCGCCCTGAACCGCGATCGCATCCGGGTCATTGGCCTCGAGCTGCAAGGCCTTGTTCGTCATGCGGATCGCTTTGCCGTAGAGGTGCTGGCGCTCGGCGACGCGCGCGATATCGACGAATGCGCCGCGATTGCGCGGGTCGACAGCAAGCGCCGTCTCAAGCAGGTCTTCCGCCTGCTCCAGCTTGCCTGCCGAGACCATCTCGCGGGCTTGCTGCTGAAGCGCGACCGACTTCGGAAGGATCTGATCGTCTGGACGCTGGCTTGCCACGGGCGCGGCCAGAGCAAGGCCTGCAAGACCGACGAGCAGAAGACGAGGGAAGGACTGCATCAAACTCTCCACGTATCGGCGCCATCTAGCATGGCCGCCGGAGCCGCGCGACGAAAAAGCCGTCCGTACGATCCTGGCCGGGCGTGAGCAAACGGCCGCCACCGTCGGAACGTCCACCCGCAATGGGTGGATCCTCACTAATCCACGATGAACGATCGCGAAGGAAGCGCTCGATCTGCCCTGCCCCTTCGCGGGACAGGATCGAGCAGACCGCATAGACGAGCCGGCCGCCCGGCTTCACCAGTTCGGCACCAAGGTCCAGCAGCCGCATCTGCAGCTCTGCGAGCCGCTCCAGACGCTCAGGCGTCAACCGCCACCGCCCTTCGGGATTACGCCGCCAGGTCCCGCTGCCAGAGCATGGTGCATCGACGAGGACAACGTCGCAGCTATTCCGCCAACCGGCCAGTTCGTCGAGTTCACGCGGCGGGTTGAGCAGCAGCGTTTCGATCGAGGCCCCTGCCCGTTCCGCGCGAGGCGCAAGCTTCGACAACCGAGCCCGATTGCTATCGGTGGCGAGGATTGTCGCTCCCGGAGCCGCAGCAGCAAGCGCGAGCGACTTTCCCCCTGCCCCCGCGCAAAGGTCGAGTATGCGATCTCCGTCGGCAGGCTCGCAGGAGAGTCCGATGAGCTGGCTGCCCTCGTCCTGCACCTCGATCAGCCCCGCCTCAAAGGCAGGATGATCATCCACTCGCGTGTCGGCGGGCAGGCGAATGCCCCACGGGCTCAGCGGCGTCCGCTGCGCGCGTTCGAACTCCGCAATCATCGCGTCTCGCGAGGTCCGAGCGATGTTCACGCGGAGGTCCAAAGGCGCGTGCTCGAGCAGTGGCTGCCGCTCAGCCTCGGTGACCAGCGGCGACAACTCGGGCTCTAACCAATCCGGAACGAAGCTCGCGCTTGCCGGGACGTCGACCTCGGACTTGGGCTCGGGCCCCCGCGGCTCGCCAAACAACTCCAGCAGCGCAGGATAATCTTGCGCCAACCCCAGGATCGCCGAACGACCACTGGCCGGCCGCTCTGCCGAGCGGCGAATCGCGCTGAACACCAGTTCGCGCACCGCCCGCCGGTCCTTCGAGCCGGCGTAGCGC
>DASVXN010000224.1:0-3870 GCA_036392635.1 Sphingomicrobium sp.
TGGCCGATGAGGTCGAGGTCGACGAAGCTGTCGTTCATTGGCGTGACGAGCGTGTCCGCCTTGAGGATGGCGGCGCGGGCGATCGCATCGTCGCGGCCTGGCGTGTCGATGACCACCACGTCCGCCTGCTCGGCGAGGCGCGCCATCGCCGGGAAGAGCGCTTCTTCGCTCTGGTCTTCCAGGACCTCGTAGACAGCCTGCGGCAGCTGAGTGTCGAGCCGGCGCATGGTGGCGTCGCGGTTCTCGAGATAGCGGGTCATCGTCCGCTGGCGGCTGTCGAGGTCAAGCGCGCCGACGCGGTGCCCGGATGCGGCAAGCGCTACCGCCGTATGGACGGCCGTCGTCGACTTGCCGGTCCCGCCCTTTTCGTTGGCGAAGACGATGAAATGCGGCTGGCTCATGCTTGATCTTTCCCCCGGCGCGTGTGCAAGCGCCGCCCTGTTCAAAAGATTAACCGAGGCCGCGCAGGCGTGCAAATCGTTCGTAACAGTGAAGAATTGGCGCGAGCGCGGCGTGACATGCAAGGCACGGTCGCCCTCGTCCCAACCATGGGCGCGCTGCACGCCGGGCACATGGCGCTGATTGCCCAAGCACGCCGGCGGGCAGACAAAGTGGTGGCGTCGATCTTCGTGAATCCGACCCAGTTCGGTGCCAATGAGGACTTCGGCCGCTATCCTCGGCAGGAAGGGCAGGACGCAAGCGTGCTGGAGCAGGCCGGCTGCGACCTCCTCTGGGCGCCTTCCGTGCACGACATCTACCCGGACGGTTTTGCCACGACAGTGAGTGTCAGCGGCGTTTCGGATCTTTGGGAGGGCGAGGCACGCCCTGGCCACTTCGACGGTGTCGCGACAGTGGTCGCCAAGCTGCTGCTGTCGGTGAGCCCTGACGTAGCACTGTTCGGAGAGAAGGACTTCCAGCAGTTGGCCGTCATCCGGCGTTTGGTGATCGACCTGAATATTCCCGTCGAGATCGTCGGGGTGCCGACCGTTCGGGAGCCCGACGGCCTCGCGCTCTCCTCTCGCAACGCGTATCTGTCGCCCGATGAGCGCCAGCAGGCGGCCGCACTGCCGCGTGCGTTGCAGGCCTCGCGCGCTGCGATCGTGAACGGCACGCCGGTGGCGGAAGTGCTGCACGAGGCACGCGCGTCGCTCCGGGACGCAGGCTTCTCGCGGATCGACTATTTTGACCTGGTCGACGCCGAAACTTTCGAGCCGCTGGAGCAACCGGAAGGCTCCATGCGCCTCATCGCCGCAGCCGTGATCGGCACCACCCGGCTGATCGACAATATCGCGGTCTGATCATGGTTTTTTCGCGTTAACCATTTTTTTCCAATTGGCGGACGAACTTCTCTTCAACAGGGAAAGAGGGGAAGTGACATGGGGGCCATTAGCCAGAAGAGTGCAGAATTCCTGCTTCGCAGCCGTCTTGCCGACGCGGAAGCTGGTGACGTGGATGCGTTGTTCGAACTTGGAGTGAGCTACTCGACCGGGCGCGGCGGGATCATCGTGGACCTCATCGAAGCCCACAAATGGTTCAACCTTGCCGCCCTGTCGGGCTGCACTCGCGGCCAGCAGTGCCGGGCCGAGATCGCTTGCGAGATGACCGCTCGCGAAATCGCCGAGGCGCAGCGCCAGGCGCGCGCCTGGCTCGGAACGACCGGCTACCAGCGCCGGGCTGCCTGATCAGCTGACGATTATGGTGACGGCGCGGCCGAGACCCGGCCGCTCCTTGCCCCAGCTGGTGACCGACACCTGCGCCGCAGGAACACCTAGCAGCAGCAGATAATCGCGTGTTTCCGCAGCGCGGCGAGCACCGACGGCAAGCGCATGGTCGCGCGTATCGCCGCCATCGCCATAGCCCTCGATCCTCACGATGACTTCGGGATGGCGCCTGAGCCACGCCGCCTGCGCGGCCAAGACCGTCCTCGCAGGCGGAGCCAGAACGACGCTGCCGTTGCCGAAATAGACGGTCGTTCCGCCCGACTGCGCGGCAAAGTCGGCCCGGAGAGCATCGATGCCCAGCAGTGGGGTAGCCTGAGCAGGCCGTCTGGCATTGTCCGTCGGCGTGTACCTGCGAAGGCCGGGGAGCTGCGCAGACGCGGCGCTCGCGAAGAGCCCTACCGCCGTGAACAGAAGAATCGCGCTCCGCATCATTCCACCACTCCTGACCAGTCGGGGTCCGACCCGTCCTGCGGAACGGTAACCTGTCGGGGCTCTCCGCCGCGGAGCGGCACGCGGTAGAGGGCGGAGCGCCCGACGCCGCTAGCCCGCTGGAACAGGACCTCCCGGCTGCTCGGGGCCCAGCTTGGCCCCTCGTCTGCGGGTCCGTTCGTCAGCAGCGCTTCGCCCGTGCCGTCTGCCTTCATCACGCCGATTCGGCGGCCCGACGGTCCGCGATGCGCAAAGGCGATCCATTGGCCGTCCGGGCTCCACTGCGGCGATGCATAAGAGCCGTTGCCGAAGCTGAGCCGCCGCTCGCCGGAGCCATCCGCGTTCATGATGTAAAGCTGCTGCGAGCCGCCGCGGTCGCTCTCGAACACGATCTTCGAGCCGTCCGGAGAGAAGGTGGCGTCGGTATCCACGCCCGGCGAAGTCGTCAGGCGCTGGGGCAGGCCGCCATCGGCGCTCACCACGTAGACGTCGCTGTTGGAGCCCAGCATCATGGAGAAGAGCATCCGGCTCCCTTCAGGCGAGTAGCGCGGCGCGAAGGTGATTGCGTCGGCCGTAATCAGCGGCCGTTCCTGGCCGGAGCCGACGTCAATGACGCGGATGCTCGGCTTGCCTCCGGCGAAGCTGACATAGGAGACGCGATCGCCCTTCGGCGATAGTCGCGGCGTCAGCGCCATGTTGCCCCCGGCGGTCAGATAGCGATGATTGTTGCCATCGCTGTCCATCATTGCGACGCGCCGCATGCGCGCATCGCCGGTGCCGCTCTCCGCGACATAGGCGATGCGGCTGTCGAAGGAGCCCGGCGTACCGACAATGGTGCTGTAGGCGAGGCCTGAGCACTTGTGCGCCGCACGCCGCCATTCGCCGGGGGTCAGCACGAAGCCTTTGCGCGCGAGCTCACGGCCCTTCTCGACGTCGTAGATATAGCAACCGAAGGTCAGGCGGCCATCCGAGCGACCCTGCACGAAGCCGGTCACGAGCACCTTGGCGCCCGCAGAACGCCACTTGGAGAAGGTGGGGGCGGTGACCTCGGGGTACGAATAGTAATCGTCGCGGGTGGTCCTCAGCGGCGCGAACTCCGCCGTGCTGCCGAGATCGGCAACGATGAGCTGGGTCGCCTCCCAGCCGATCTGCAGCATCTGGTTGCCCTTGGTGCCGCTATCCGGGCTGGTAAGCGGCGGCACTGCGACCACTGCGGCCGGCGCAGGCTGCTGGGCCGCCGCTGCGCTGCCGGCAAGCAGCAGTAAAGGCAGAAGTATTCGCTTCATCGCTCTGTCGTGATCGCCTGAAATTTGTTCACCCAGTCCCTCGGCTGGCGCTGAGGGCGTCCTCGTCCGTCCAAGAAAGCAGCTTTGACCCGCGCCTCGGTCAACAGTTCCGGCCCGCGCATGACTCGCTGCTGAATATCGACGGAGGAGGCGCGGACCTGTTCGACCGTGCTGACGACCTGCAGATCGTCGCCGAGCTTGCCCGGACGTCGGTACTTGATGTCGACCTCGACGACGGCATAGGCACTTCCCGACCGCTGCAGTTCAGCAGCCTGATCGACGCCAACCGCCCGGATCATGTCCGACCGGGCCCGCTCCATGAACTTCAGGTAGTTGGCATAGTAGACGATACCGTAGGCGTCGGTGTCCTCGAAGTAGACCGTTAGGGCGAACCGATGCTCGCGGTCCACGAAGCCGCCCCGGTAAGGCGTGTC
>DASVXN010000225.1:0-4057 GCA_036392635.1 Sphingomicrobium sp.
AGCTCCTCGCGCGCGGCCTTGCCGGTGCGGGCCGCCTCGGAGAGGCGCAGGACCTCGGACGCGATCTGCCACACGCTTAGCGACTGGGCGTTGCGGATGACCGGCACCATGAGGCCGTTCGGCGTCTGCGTCGCCATGCCCATGTGCACCGCGCCCGAGCGGGTGATGACGTTGGCGTCGTCGTCATAGGTCGCGTTCAGCATCGGCCAGTCGGCAAGCGCGCGCGACATGGCGGTGATCAGGAACGGCAGCAACGTGAGCTTCGGGTTCGAGCCGCGGTCGGCGTTCATCATCGCCCGCGTTTCTTCGAGCGCGCTGACGTCGAACTCCTCGACCAGGGTGAAGTGCGGGATGCGGCGCTTCGCCTCCTGCATGTTCTCGGCGATCTTGCGGCGGAGACCGACCACCTTGATCGTCTCGTCGGCGCGCGCTGCGGCGCCGCGGCCTGACACGCTGCCGCCGTTGTAGAGCAGGTAGGCGTCGAGGTCGGAGTGGCGGATGCGATCGCTTGCGGTCTTCACCTGCGAGAGGTCGATGCCGAGGTCGCGAGCCCGCTGCCGGACGGCGGGCGAGGCGAGCACCTGACTGCGATGGCTCTCACCCTCGTTCGTCCTGAGCGGAGCCTCCGTCGGAGGCGCAGTCGAAGGGCGCTGTTCAGACGTTTGCTCCTGACGCCCATCGACCTCGGCCTGCGGCCTGCGCTCAGGACGAACGAGACTGTCTTCGGCGGCCGTGATCGGGATCTCTTGCGCCATCTCCGGAGTGGCGCTGACCGCGCCATCAGCCAGTGGCCGCTCGTCCTCGCTGTCCTCAGCCGGCTCGGAAGCGCGGTCGGCGCCTTCGATTTCTATGACCGCCAGCACCGATCCGATCGGCACCTGGTCGCCCACCTCGCCGGCGAGCTCCAGCACCTTGCCCGCGACCGGCGATTCCATTTCGACTGTCGCCTTGTCGGTCATCATGTCGGCGATCTGCTGGTCCTCGCCGATCGTATCGCCGATCTTGACGTGCCAGGCGACGATCTCGGCCTCGGCGATGCCTTCGCCGATGTCCGGCAGCCTGAATTCGAACCGGGCCATGCGCGTCAGACCTCCAAAGCCTTCTTGAGGGCGGTGCCGATGCGGACCGGTCCCGGAAAATATGCCCATTCGAGCGAGTGCGGGTAGGGCGTGTCGAAGCCCGTGGCGCGCTGCACCGGGGCCTCGAGATGATAGAAGCAGCGCTCCTGGACGAGCGCGGCCAGCTCGGCGCCAAAGCCGTTGGTGCGCGTGGCCTCGTGGACGATGACGCAGCGACCGGTCTTCTGGACCGACTGTTCGATGGTCTCGATATCGAGCGGGACGATCGTGCGGAGGTCGATGACCTCGGCGTCGATACCCATCTCGCGGACGGTGGCGAGGACGACGTGGACCATGGTGCCGTAGCAGAGGATGGTGACGTCCTCGCCTTCGCGCACCACGGCGGCCTTGCCGATCGGCACCGTATAGTAGCCATCGGGCACCTCCGATGCCTCGTGCTTGGACCAGGGCGTCATCGGCCGGTCGAAGAAGCCGTCGAAGGGGCCGTTGTAGATGCGCTTCGGCTCGAAGAAGAGGACCGGGTCGTTGTCCTCGATCGCCGAGATCAGCAGGCCCTTGGCGTCGTACGGGTTCGACGGGATGACCGTCTTCACGCCGGCGACGTGGGCGAACAACGCCTCCGCCGACTGGCTGTGCGTCTGCCCGCCGAAGATGCCGCCGCCGTAGGGCGAGCGAATGACCATCGGTACCGTCCACTCGCCGGCGGTGCGGTAGCGGAGCCGCGCGGCTTCGGACACGATCTGGTCATAGGCCGGGTAGATGTAATCGGCGAACTGGATCTCGGCGACCGGACGGAGGCCGTAGGCAGCCATGCCGATCGCGGTCGCGACGATGCCATTCTCGGCGATCGGCGTGTCGAACACGCGCGTCTTGCCGTACTTCTTCTGGAGCCCCTCGGTGACGCGGAAGACGCCGCCGAAATAGCCGACGTCCTCGCCCATCACGACGATGTTGTCGTCGCGCTCCATCATCACGTCATGGGCGCTGTTGAGCGCCTGGATCATGTTCATGACGGCCATGTGCGCTTCGCCTCCAGCTCGTCGACCATGGCCTGCTGCTGCTCCTTCAGATGCCAGGGCAGCTCTTCGTAGACGTCGCTGAACATCGTGCGGACGTCCTGCGGGAAATCGATGCTCGCCGACGCGAGCGTTCCCTGCTTCTCGGCCTCGCGCTGCGCGGTTCGGACCTCGGTGGAGACCTGGTCGACAAGCGCTGCGTGGCGTTCTTCGTCCCATTCGCCGAGCGTCACCAAGTGCACCTTGAGGCGCTCGATGGGATCCCCGAGCGGCCAGGACTTCGCTTCTTCCGACGGACGGTAGCCCGAGGGATCGTCCGACGTGGAGTGCCCTTCCGCGCGATAGGTGAAGAACTCGATCAGGGTTGGCCCCAGATTCGATCGGGCGCGGTCAGCTGCCCATTGCACCGCCGCGAACACGGCGAGCACGTCGTTTCCGTCGACGCGCATGCCGGCGACGCCATAGCCCAGCGCACGCTGCGCGAAGGTGGCGCGCTCACCGCCCGCGATGCCGGAGAAGCTGGAGATTGCCCACTGGTTGTTCACGATCGCGAGGATGACCGGGGCGTTGTAGACGGTCGCGAACGTCAGGGCCGCGTGGAAGTCGCCCTCCGCCGTGGCGCCTTCGCCGGTCCAGCCCATCGCGATGCGGCTGTCGCCCTTGATCGCACTCGCCATCGCCCACCCCACGGCCTGCGGGAACTGAGTCTCGAGGTTGCCCGAGATGGAGAAGAACCCATGCTCCTTGTCGGAGTACATGATCGGCAGCTGCCGACCCTTCAGCTTGTCGCCGCGATTCGAGTAGATCTGGCACATCATCTCGGTCAGCGGATAACCGCGCGAGACGAGCAAGCCCTGCTGCCGGTAGGTGGGGAAGTGCATGTCGTCGCGATCGAGAGCCGCCTGGGCGCCGACCGCGACCGCCTCTTCGCCGGTGCTCTTCATGTAGAAGCTGGTCTTGCCCTGCCGCTGGGCGCGATACATCCGGTCGTCGAAGATGCGCACCGTGACCATGTCGCGCAGCATCTTGCGGAGCGTATCGGGATCGAGCTTCGGGTCCCAGGGGCCGACCGCCCGATGATCCTCGCTGAGAACGCGCACCAAGGAAGTGGTCAGCGGGTGCGTCTCCGAAGCGGGCGCATTCGTGTCGGGCCGCGGAGCGGTGCCGGCGGCAGGCACATTCAGGTTGGAGAAGTCCGGGGTGTCCCCGGGCCGGAACGGCGGCTCCGGCACGTGCAGCGCGAGCTTCGGCGCGTTGCTGCGGAGGCTTGGGTCCTTGTCGCTCATAAGTTGGCGAGCGCTTAAACTCGACTCGCAGGCGCGGCAACTGCAGCCGCGGTGAACGTTGACCGGCAAGCCGGCCGGAGGGTAGGGCGCTCCCCATGGCCGAAGAGACCGACACCCCGCCCGATCGCCTGTCGCTCGATCCCAGGAGCGAGCATTACGACGAGGCCCTGCTCAGCCGCGGCGTCGGCATCAAGTTCAACGGTCAGGAAAAGACCAACGTCATCGAATACAGCGTCTCAGAAGGCTGGATTCGGGTGGCGGCCGGCCGAAGCCGCGATCGCTTCGGCCAGCCGATGACCATCAAGCTGAAGGGTCAGGTCGAACCCTATTACGAAAAGTCGGCGGACGACGCCGATCAGGCGGAAGCGCCGCCCGAAGAATAAGAGGTGCCGCGGGCGCGACGCTCGCGCAGCCTCTTGAGCGCCCAGCCGCCGATTGCGACTGCGGCCAGCCCGGGCACGCTGCGCCGTGCGAGCGCGGCGGCGCCGTAGCCGAGGATTGCACCTTTCGCGCCCGAATTCCTGCCGGCGATTTTCTCGCCGAGCCATGCGCCTGCAAGCTTGCCCAACATCAATCCAACTCCTTCCGGTGGAAACGTAGGGATTCGACGCGCCGGCCGTGGTGAATGTTCCCAACCGACCGTTGGGATTTGCCGCCAACTCTTGGTTGGGAAAAT
>DASVXN010000226.1:0-1718 GCA_036392635.1 Sphingomicrobium sp.
CCAACGAGCGCTTCCTCGCCCCGCCGCACGGTCAGCTGCACCGATCCGTTCGCCAGACCGAGGCTCGTTCGCTTCAGCACCGACGACACCCCGCCGGACAGTCGCTGTCCCAGCCGCATCGCGATGCCCCAGCAGTGGGCGCGCGTCAGCTGCTCGTCCCTGCACAGGCCCGTCAGCCGCGCGTCGGGCAGCCGGTCGCGGCCGAAGTTGGCGGTTAGTGCCTGTGCCATGATCACGCGCCCGGCGGGGCTCACCGCCACCCAGTTGCCGTGGAGAGCCATTTCGATCCCCCGGTCCGCGCGGAAGCCAGGGTTCGACTGCCAGGCGACGTCAGCCAGCAGGCACGAGGCGAGGCGGAGGCGAGCCATCTCCGGGCTGTCGTCGAACAGCGGCGCAATCCAGGCGTCGAGCAGGTCGCCGTGCTGTCCGAAGCGATGCTCGCCGCCGCCCGCATCGCGAGCTTCCTCGATCAGCGGATCGACGCCGCGGACGCTGGGCTTCAGCCGTGAGTAGAGCAGGCCCTCGCGGATGCCGTAGGTCGATACGACGAGCTGCGCCGGATCGAGTTCCTCGACCAGCATCTCGAGCAACATCGCCGCGACCGGCAATGCTGCAAGGCGCGGCGGCGACGCGGCGCTGCTGAGCTTCGGATCCAGCGATCGCACGAGCTTGCGCAGCTCCTTCACCCGCGCGGGCCTGAGCCGGTACTGGTGAGTGATGGGCAGCGGGAAGTCGGTCGCGAGCATGTCGATCCGCGCCAGCGCGCGCCACGATCCGCCAACCATGTAGAAGGTCCGCCCGCGCGCGCCGTCCTTAAGGCCTGAGTCCTTCACCGCGGCCCGCAGAAGCCTGCGTGCCTCGCGCTCGCCGCTCGTGCCGGCGTTCAGTCGCAGCACGCCGAGCGGCATCGAGATGCCACCGCTGGCCCGTCCATCTGCGACATCGACCAGCTCGAGGCTTCCGCCGCCGAGGTCGCCGACGATTCCGTCAGCTTCGGGAATGCTCGAGATCACGCCTTCGCCGGCGAGCTCCGCCTCCTGCTGAGCGCTGAGCACGCGGCATTCGAGCCCCATCCTCTCCACTTCGCGGATGAAGTCGGGCCCGTCCTCGGCATCGCGCACGGCTGCAGTGGCAACGACCTGAGCCCGCTTCACCTTCATGTGATCGAGCCGCAACCTGAACCGCGCGAGCGCCGCCAGCGCCTTGCGCCGTCCTTCCTCAGGCAGCCGGTTCGACCGGTCGAGTCCGGCTCCGAGTCCGGCCATCACCTTTTCATTGAAGATTGGCGCCGGGATGCGCTCCGGCCCCGCATAGACCACCAGCCGGACAGAGTTCGACCCGATGTCGATGATGCCGGTCGGATCCAACCCGCTTCCGCCCTATCGACCGCGATTGAAGCGCAGCTTGGGAACCTTGCGGCCCTTCTTCAGCGCCTGTCCGCGTCCCGACAGGCTCGGGTTGGACATGAAATAGCTGTGCAGGTTGAACTCGTGCCCGCCACTCGGCGTCAGCCGCGTGTAGCTGCCGTCGGCATTGAGCCGCCAGCTCTGCTCGTTGTCGATCAGGTTGGCGACCATCACCTGGTCGAGGAGCTGGGCATGCACGGTCGGGTTCTCGATCGGAAGCATGTACTCGATCCGCCGGTCGAAGTTCCGCGGCATCCAGTCGGCCGAGCTGATAAAGACCTTCGCTTCCCCGTGCGGCAGTTCGTGGCCGTT
>DASVXN010000227.1:0-2597 GCA_036392635.1 Sphingomicrobium sp.
CGCGGCGACGGCAGCCGAGGCAATCATCGCACCGTGAAAGCCGACGAAGAGCTGCTCTCCCTGGCTCGACAACACGGCGCCGAGCAGGGCGGTTGCGATCAGCCCTCCGGTTCGCGCGACGGCGCTGTTGAACCCGGAAGCCATGGCGACATGTCGTTCCTCGACCGAACCGAGCACCGAGGAGGTGAGGGGAGCGACCGCGATCGTCATGCCCGCTGCCATCACCAGGATCATCGGAAAGACGGTCGTCCAGTAGCTGCTATGCGAGCCGACCAGCAGGGCGAGCACCATGCCTGCGGCCACCACTGCGGGGCCGACGCTGAGCGGGACCTTCGGCCCGATCCGCGCGGCAAGGCTGCCCATCGTCGGCGACAAGGATGTCATGAGGACCGGCATCGGAAGCATGGCAAGCCCCGCGCGGACCGGCGAATAGCCGCCGCTGCTGATCAGCACATAAGGGATGAGCAGCATCGCCGCGCCAAAGGCGCCGTAGAGGAGGAACGTGAGCAGGTTCAGGCCGGAGAAGCAGCGGCTCTGGAACAATGTCAGCGGCATCATGGCGCGTTCGCTGCGGCGATGCTCGGCCAGCACGAATCCGGCCAACATGACCATGCCGATCGCGAGCGCGACGATCGCCTCGCCATCCAAGCGACGCGTCGCCGACCACAAGGTCAGCGCATAGGTGAGGCCGCCGAGGCCCGCGGTCGCCAGGAGCGCCCCCGCATAGTCGGTGCGTCCGGCACCCGCCTCGCGGCTCTCTTTAACGAAGCGCCAGGCGATGGCCATGGCACCGAGCGCCAGCGGCAGGTTGATGTAGAAGATCGCGGGCCAGCCCACAGTATCGACGAGCCAGCCTCCGATGAGCGGTGCTACTGCCGCGGCAGCCGCGCCCGCCGCTGCCCAGATCCCGACCGCTCGTCCGCGCTTCTCGCCCGAGAAGGCGGCATTGAGCAGCGCGAGGCTGTTCGGCAGCAGCAGTGCCGCCCCGACGCCCTGCGCACCGCGAGCAGCGAGCAGGACGGGAAGGCTGGGAGCAAGCGCACACACCAGCGACGTCACTGCGAAGATGCCGGTGCCGATGAGGAGCAGCCGCTTGCGCCCGAAATGGTCTCCGAGCGCTCCGCCGAGCAGCAGCAGCGCGGAGAGTGGGAGAAGGTAGGCGTTGACGACCCACTGCACCTGCTGAGCGCCGGCCCCATAGCCTTGCCGGATCGCGGGCAGCGCCACGCCTAGTACCGACCCGTCGACGAACGACAGGCTCGATGCGAGGATGCAGGCTACGAGGGTCCAACGTGGGTCGGCGCGGCGGGCTTCAACCCGCGTGCTGCCGTCCCGCGGGGTCAATCGACCTTCTGGGAAATCGCAGCTTCGACCATGTTACGCCACGTCTCCGCATCGCCCGCCGCCGCTTGGGTTTCGTCGGGCTCGCGCATCGTGTGGAGGACGGCGAGCGCCTGATTCAAATGCTCCCGCCAAACCTTGTCGACCTTCTCACCGGCGGAAGGGTCGCTTCCTTCGGCATTGCTGCTGTGCGCGGCACCGGCGAGCACGCGGGCAATACGTTCGACCAGTGGGCGGTTGGATTCAGGCATTCGTTCCTCCCTTTTCCCCGCTTAACCCGCCGCTCGCCGTTTGGGTTCAAGGATGCGCTTCAGCAGGCGCCGCGCCGCGAGCACGAGCCAGATGGAGAGCAGGACCAGGATCAACGCGATCAGCGCGGCAGCGATCGGATTGGCAATCGCAAGCCCAAGCAGCCCCGCCGTTGCGACATCCTCGCCGGTCGACACGATGACGTTCGAAAATGGCTCCGGGCTGGCATTCACCATCGCCCGCGCACCGGCCTTGCCGGCATGCGCGAGGAATGCCGCGCCGCCGCCGAGCAGCAAGCTGCCGACCTGCCAGGCAGGGTCGCTCCCGTCGATCACCGCCATCGAAAGGAGAGCTCCGCCGATTGGGCGCACCACCGAGTGAACGGCGTCCCAGGCGCTGTCGACCCACGCGATCTTGTCGGCGAAGAACTCCGCCAGAGCGCCAACGCCCGCGACGCCGATGATCCAGTTGTTGGCGAGCACGTCCAGCGCATGCATCTGCTGCGGCAGGGCGATCCAGCCGAACTTCATCGCCAGTCCGACAACGAAGGTCACGAGGTAGAGCCGCCAGCCCGCCAGCAGGCTGACGGTCGACGCCAGCGCAATCAGTTGAACTGCCGACATGCTATTCGTCGGCCACCGGAGGCATGCCTGCAATCTTGCGCGCTGCATGGACCAGCTCGACGGGGAGCATCGCGACGATCGTGGTGTTGTGCTCAACGCCGATTTCGCTGAGCGTCTGGAGACGCCTGAGCTCGAGCGCTCCCGGTTCGCTGCTGATCACGCCTGCCGCCTGGGACAGCTTGGCCGCCGCTTCGTTCTCGCCCTCGGCACGGATGATCCGGGCCCGTTTCTCGCGAATGGCTTCGGCTTCCTTGGCAATCGCCCGCTGCATCTGCTCGGGAATGTCGACGTCCTTGCTCTCGACGGAGTCGATCTCGACGCCCCACTTCAGCGAAGCTTCGCGAAGCAGTTGCTGAAGCCGGTGGTTGATCGATGCGCGGTCCT
>DASVXN010000228.1:0-3418 GCA_036392635.1 Sphingomicrobium sp.
GCCGACGGCCGTTGCGGCGATCATCTGGGCAAGGCTCGGGTGCAGGCCGAGCCAGTGCGCGACGTAGAAAGCGACCGCGACGTTCATGGCCGGCCCCGTCGCGCGAAACAGGGCTACGGCGATCGGAATGGAAACGTCGCCGACTTCCTCACGAACGCCAAGCTCCCGTGAGGACGCCAGCATCGCAGGCAGGCAGGCGAGCGACGAACGGGTCGAGATCGCGACAGCCTGCGGCGCGATGAGGCCGCGGGTCAGCCTTGCGGCGGGTACCGCTCCCGCAATTGTCGCCAGCGGATAGGCCGCGAGCGTGACGAGGATCCCGACGACGGAGATGATCACGACATAGTGGCCGAGCCCTGCGAATGCGGCGCCGCCGGCCGTAGAGCCGACGGTGAAGGCGAGTGCGAACACGCCGATCGGCGCGATCAGAAGGACCCAGCCAATGATCACCAGCAGAGCCTGCGACACGGCGTCGAGCAAGGCGACGACCGTCTGCCGGCCCTCGACAGGGATGCGGGTCAGGGCCAGGGCGAACAGGACGGCGAAGACCGCGAGCGGCAGTACGTCTCCATTGCTCGCCGCGGCAATGACGTTGGACGGCACGACCCCCTTGAAGAACTCGGCCGCCCCGGGAAGCGGTCCCGTGCCCTTCTGCTCAACATTCGCGAGCGCTCCCTGGAGCAATCCCGCCGTCTCACGGCCGAGCGGGAAAGCATGGGTGAGCGCGAGCGTCGCAAGGGCACCGAAAATCGCCGAGGCGGTGCAGATGATCACGATCCACAATACCGAACGTCCGGCAATGCGCCCCGCCTGAGCCGCCTCGGCGCTCTTGGCGATGCCGACGACCAGAAGCGCGACGACGAGCGGGATGACCGTCATCTTCAGCGCATTCAGCCACAGCGTGCCGACGAACGAGGCGGTCGCGAGTGCGTCCGCCTGCACGTCTTCCGCCAGCTTCGCGGAAAGGATTCCGGCGATGAGACCGAGAACGAGCGCGGCCAGCGCATAATATGCGCGAAAGCTACGCCCGTTCTTTCCCGGAGCTGTCTCGCCGGCTGCTTGAGTCAACGCGGCTTCTTGAACTTGAAGATGAAGCGGTCCGTCTTGCCCCGGATCTTCGCATCGAAGACCTCGACATTATGGTCATCGGCGGGGTTCCGCAGCAGGTTGCTGCTTCCGACCAGAACGAAGCCTGCGCGCTTGAAGTCGGCCTTCACCACGTTGGGGTCGATCCGATGAAACTTCTCGACGGTCGCGCGAGTGTCGTCGTTCGGGTTGGCGACATGGTCGATCACGCCGATCACGGCTCCGGGCTTCATCGACGCGTACACCGCCTTGAGGAAGAGACTGGGGTCCATCTGGGGAATGTTGAGCTTGGCATTCGACCAGTAGGCGTCGTGATAATTCTCGTTGATGATGACGAAGTCCGCATAGTTCTTCGGCAAATCGGCCGCTTCGAACGGGGAACTCACGATCGCGACATTCGGGTGCGATGTCATGAAGGTCGCGAACGACTGCTTGGCCTTGTCGCCGTAGAACTGTGTCGGCTGCCAGACGGCAACATGCCCCTTCGGACCGACGACCGGCGCCGTGATCTCCGCCCAGTAGGCATTGGCCCCGACCAGATCGAGGACGTTCATCCCGCGGCGCAAGCCGAGGAACTGCAGCACCTGCGCGGGCTTTCGGCCCTCGTCTTTCTTCACGTTGTCGGGTGTGCGGTGCGCCGTGTCCGCAACTGCGGAGGCGAACGTCGGCGACGTTGGCGTGGCCGGCTTCGCGGACAGCGCGGTACCGGCAAGGGCGAGCGACAGAGCGGCGACGTGAGTGAAGCGCATCGGAAATCCCCTTCTGTTGTGGTCTCTATTGCCCGAGGGCGGCCGGCGCCAGCCGTCACGTCCTGCTCGTCGAGCCGCTTCTATTCTTCGATCAATGTCCGCTCGCAGACAGTTCAGCCCCTAAGCGGCCCTCGCCTTCGCCATCGCAGCCACAAGTTTGAGCGCCTCGTGCGCGGATAGCGCGGCGCCTTCCTGCCACGCCGGCTGATAGCTGAGATGCTCTCCGGCGAAGATGATGGGACCTTCGGGCTTCAGTAGCTCGCTGTACAGCGCAGGGCGCGGCTGGAGGCCTCCCGGGCCTCCCGGCCAGGCCGGTGCCACGCCCTCCGAATATTGCGTCAGCCCCCATGCGACCGTCACCGGCTTCGACAAGAGGTGCGAGCGCCCGGGGTGCAATGCCTCGATCGATTCCCGGCTGATCCTGATGCGCTCGGCATGCGACAGAGCAGCGAAGGCGTCAGGGTTTTCGCGATGGGTCCAGCCCGCGCAATAGGAGCCGACGATGACGCCCTTGGCCGCGCCGTAGCGGTCGGAGGGATAGATGACGTTCTCGTTCTGGCGGTCCGTCCATGCGAGGCCGCCGAAGATGTTGTCGTCATTCTCCCAGAAACGCGGCGCTTCGAACGCGAGCTTCACGCTGCGGAGATATTCCGGCGCGCCGGCAATCGCAGCCTTCTTTGCGGGGGAGAAGTCGCTCGGAACCTTACTGAGAATGGGCAGCGGGAGTGTGCAGATGCAATAATCGGCCTCGGTCGCCTGCGCGCCGGGTCCATGTTCGATCCTGACGCGATTGCCCGAGCGGCGGATGGCGGTGACCGGCGTCCTCAGCCGAACGCTTGGCTTCACCTTCTCGAAGATGGCATGCGCGATCCGGTCCATGCCGCCGACCGGCTGGAGCATGGTCGCCTGCATGTCCCAGATGTGTTCGAAGACATAAGGGAGGACGACGCTCGCGCGGGCGGCGCCCTTGCCCGGCAGGAGCTCAGCGGTGGTAAGGCGCGGAAGGCCGCTTGGAGCATGGTCGTACCCGCCGCCCTCCACCGAATAGCCGGATGAGCCGCTCGGCACATATTTGCCGGTGGCGTCCAGCTGCGCGTAGGGCTGCAAAAACCGCCGGATGACCTCGAGCTCTTCCTTGGGCAACTGCTGGTCGAGCGCATGCTGATCGATCGCCTTGGCGAGCAGCTCGCCGATCTGGCCGCGCATGTCGTTGATCATCCGGCGTTCGGGCTGGACCTTGCCGCCGAAATCCCAGCCGGCGTTACGGTTGGAGTTGACGAAGGTCTCGAGCGGAACCCCGAAGCGGCGGGCATAGGCGAGGATCACGCGGTGCGTGGACGGGATCCGGGCTGGCCCGGCATTGAAGTATAGACCCTTGTCGAAGGTCGCGACCTGATCCGGGCGGCCGGTCTGGACGATGCGATCGCCCCCGCGGATGGTCCACGAGCGGCCGCCGATCCGGTCGCGGGCCTCAAGCACCGTGACTCGATAGCCCGCCTTGCTCAACTCATAGGCGGATACGAGCCCCGCGATACCGGCTCCCAGGATGACCACCGATCGGCCGTTCCCGCTCGAGCGCGGCA
>DASVXN010000229.1:0-8300 GCA_036392635.1 Sphingomicrobium sp.
CGTGACGAGCGCAATCTTGCCGGCGAGCCTCCCCGTCACGCCGCCTCCGCAGGCACCTCATACTCGCTTGCGGCAGCGGACAGCGTCTCGACGAACTCGCGGATATGGCTTTCCTCGATGTTCAGCGGCGGGAGGACGCGCATCACGTTGTCGCCCGCAGCGACAGTCAGCAGTCCTTTGGTACGCAGGTACGTCACGAACGCGCGGCTGTCCGTCTTCATCCGGATGCCGAGCATCAGGCCGACGCCACGCACGCTCTCGAACAGATGGTCGTGGTTGGGGATCATCTGCTCCAGCGCGGAACGCAGCCGTTCCCCCTTCTGGCGGACGTCGGCGAGGAACTCGTCATTGGCGACCACGTCGAACACGGCCTGCCCGGCGGCCATGGCCAGCGGGTTGCCGCCATAGGTCGACCCGTGCGTGCCGATCACCATCCCGGCCGCCGCCTTCTCGCTGGCGAGGCAGGCGCCGAGCGGAAAGCCGCCGCCGATGCCCTTGGCGGACGCCATGATGTCCGGAACGACGTCGTAGTGCTGATAAGCGTAGAGCTGGCCGGTGCGAGCGACGCCGCACTGCACCTCGTCGAACACCAGCATGAGGTCATGCTCGTCGCACGCAGCGCGAAGCCCGGAGAGGAATTCATGCGTGCCCGGTCGGATGCCGCCCTCGCCCTGGATCGGCTCGACCAGGAACCCGGCCGTGTTCTCGTCGATCGCCGCGAGCGCCGCGTCGAGATCGTTGAACTGCACCACCTTGAAGCCGGGCAGCAGCGGCTTGAAGCCCTCGACCATCTTCACCTGATCGGTCGCGCTCACCGCGGCCATCGTCCGACCGTGGAAGGCGTTGGAGAAGGTGATGAGCGTATGCTTGTGCTCATTGCCCTTGGCGAAATGATAGCGCCGGGCGGTCTTGATCGCGCATTCCACAGCCTCGACGCCCGAGTTGGTGAAGAACACCGTATCGGCGAAGGTGAGATCGCAGAGCCGTTTGGCGAACGCCTCGCCCTGTGGGCTGCCGTAGAGGTTGGAGACGTGCATCAGCGTCGCCGCCTGCTCCTGGATCGCCTTGGTCAGGTGCGGGTGGCCGTGGCCGAGGATGTTCACCGCGATGCCCGCTGCGAAGTCCAGGTAGCGCTCGCCCTGCTCGCCGTAGAGATACGCTCCCTCGCCGCGGACCGGACGCACCGGCGAACGCGGGTAGACAGGCATGAGCGGCGTGATGGCCATGGGAAATCGGCTCCTTGCACGATGATTTGCGGGTGGTCCGGGCTATAGCGAGGGGCCCCAGAAAGGGCAAAGGCGCCCCCGGTCTCCCCGGAGCGCCTTCCCGCATGCGAACCGATGTCGCTTAGTAGCGGCCGTCGCGAAACCGGTCCCAGCGGCCGGCACGCGCCCACTGCACCTGCTGCTCGAGCCGCTGCACACGGTAGTGCAGGTCGGCCGCTTCGCGCGGGTCGAGCCCGCCGCGAGCACGCTCATGCAGTCGCCGATCGATGCGATCGGCCTCATTCAGGAGGCGCTCGGCAGTCCGGCCGCGGATCGCGTCGCGGCGATCCAGCCGAGTGATCTGGCGGCGGATCATGTCGATCCGAACGCGGAGATCGCGAACCTGCTGCCAGTTTCCGCGGCCGTAGCCATAGCCCTGTCCATAAGCCGGCCCAGGCTGCGGTGCCGGATAATATTGGGCAGCTGCCGGGGCAGCGACGGCCAGCGCGACAGCGGCGGCGGCGAATGAAAGAACCATCTTACGCATCAGAGCTCTCCTTGATTGAGCTGCGGTTGATGGTTGAACTTTTGCCCGAGCGCAGTTGATGCATCTCTGAACACGGCCGTTATTTGGCGTTCAAGGAGGTTAATTCGCTAAGTTCTTGAAAAGGCTAATTCTTGATCTTCCAACCGCTTTTCAGAAGCGAGAAGCAGACCGCCCAGAGCACGATGTTCAGCAGGATCAAGGCGATCGCGCCGACGAACAGCGGCGAATCACTGGTGCCCAGAAAGCCGGCGCGGAACCCCGAGATGACGTAGAAGAAGGGATTGGCGTGGCTGATGGCGCGGAAGGTCGGGGCGAGCTGCTGCACCGAATAGAAGGTCCCCGACAGCAGCGACAGCGGGTTCACGACGAAGTTCGACACAGCCGCCGCATGGTCGAATTTGTCGGCCCAGAGCGAAGTGAGCAGCCCGAGGAACGCGAGCAGCAGCGAGCCCATCAGCCCGAAGAAGAACACCAGCTCCGGCCGGCGGATGTCCACCGACACGCCCGGCCACAGCAACATCACCACCCAGACCGCGAAGCCGACCAGGAACGCGCGAGTCACAGCCGCAGCGATCAGCCCCGCGATCAGCTCTCCGGTCGACAGCGGCGGCATCAGATAGTCGACGATATTCCCCTGGATCTTGCCGACCAGCAGCGAGAAGCTCGAATTGGCGAAGGCATTCTGCATCATCGCCATGACGATGAGACCCGGCGCAATGAAGTCGGCGTAAGGAGCGCCCATCACCGTTCGACCGCCACGGCCCAAAGCCACGGTGAAAATCGCGAGATAGAGGAGCGTCGTGACGGCCGGCGCCCAGACAGTCTGCAACTGGACCTTGAAGAAGCGCCTGACCTCCTTGATATAAAGGGTCTTGAGGCCTCCCCAATTGACGCCCTTCAGCACCGGGTCCCCGGGCGCGAAGCGCACCCAATTGTTGGCTTGGTCGTTCACGGCTGCGGCGCCTATCGGCTGGCGCCCGGTCCGGCAAGTTTTGGAGCGAGAGAGTTAATGTCCTGGACTGACGAGCGCATCGAGCGCCTGAAGAAGATGTGGCACGATGGCGCAACCGCAAGCCAGATCGCAGACGAGCTCGGCGGCGTCAGCCGCAACGCGGTGATCGGCAAGGCCCACCGCCTGGGCCTCGAGCAACGCCCCTCCCCGGTGAAGCCGGGCGAGGAAAAGGAAGTGAAGAAGCCGGCGCCGGTCGTGGCGGCGCCGAAGCCCGCTGCTCCGAAGGCCGAGCCTGCCCCCAAGCCCGCTCCAATGCACGCTGCCGCGCCCGCCGCGCCGCACGCGGCTCCGACCGCCGCGCCCCAGCAGCAGCGGCCCGCCACGGAGATCCAGTACCGCTCCATCGGCCCGGGCGGCTTCATCCGTCAGGGTCCGGGCGAGCAGCAGGCGCCGATCCCGCCGGCCCCGCCGCGCCGGCTCGTACCGGCCAAGCCGAGCCCGGAAGTCGCCGACAAGACCAGCCTGCTCGACCTCAACGACCGCATTTGCAAATGGCCGATGGGTCACCCGGGCGAGCCGGACTTCCACTTCTGCGGCGAGGCCGCGAACCCCGGCTTCCCCTATTGCGTCCAGCATTGCGGCGTCGCCTATCAGGCGCAGCTGCCGCGCCGCGACCGCCGTCCCCCGCCGCCGCTTCCGTTCGGCGGCCCCAGGGTTCGCTAACCTCAGGGTTGGTTCTTGAGCGCCCGCACGCTCCTTCGCTGGTGGCGTGCGCCGCTCTGGCTGCTTGCCCTCGGTACCGGCGCCAAGAGCTTCGCCGACAATCCGATCATCGGCTCCGAGCGGCTGAACCGTCGGGGCCTGCATGTCGCGCGCCTCAAGGCAGCGCATCGCCTGGCTTGGGCGCGGCGGAGACGGTTGGCTTCGGCCGTCCCGGCGGCCTGGCGTGAGCAGTTTGATCGCGAAGGCTATGTCGAAGTGCGCGACTACCTTCCTGCGGAGACCTTCGCGCGCCTCCAAGAGGCACTGCTCACCCGCGAATTCGAAAGCCGGCACCAGCAGCAGGGCGATACCGTTACCCGTCGCGTGCCGATCGGTCCCGATCTGCTCCGGACGGTCCCGGAGCTACGCCGCCTGTTGCGTGACCGCTCCTTGCGGTCCCTGGCTGCCTACGTCGCCAGCACGAGTTCCGAGCCGCTCTATTACGTACAGAGCATCGTCACCGGCCATGCACAGGGCGGTCCCGATCCGCAGCTCGAACTCCACGCCGACACCTTCCATCCCTCGCTCAAGGCATGGCTATTCCTGACGGACGTCACGGACGACGAAGGCCCGCTGACTTATGTGCCGGGCTCCCACCGGCTCACGCCTGAGCGCCTTGCCTGGGAGCAGGAGCGCAGTGTCTCCATCCGAGAGAGCGACGGCCTTTCTCAGCGTGGATCTTTCCGGATCGCGCCGGAGGAACTGCCAGCCCTCAAACTTCCCCAGCCCAAGCGCTTCGCCGTGCCGGCCAACACTCTTGTCCTCATCGACACCTGCGGGTTCCACGCGCGGGGAAGCAGCACCCGGCCTACGGTTCGTGCCGAAATATGGGCTTATGTGCGGCGCACGCCTTTCCTTCCGTGGACGGGCCTCGATCCCTTGTCATGGGGTCCGATCGCAATCCGCCGGGCTTCGTGGCTGACGCAGATCGTCGACCGCCTCCACCAGGCGGGGCTCACCAAGCATTACTGGGCGTCCGCGGGCCGCAAACGCCCGATCGACCCTTGATCCTCAGGCGGCCTGCGCCTTTCGCCAGGTTGCGGGCGGCATCCCGAATTCGCGCTTGAACGCGCGGTTGAATGCGGCTTCGCTGGTGAAGCCCACGGCATAGGCGACGCTCGCGCTGTTCTGCCTTCCGTCTCGAAGCATGTTGCACGCCATCCGCATCCGCCACCGCGCGCAGTAACGCATCGGCGATTCGTCAAGCAGGTCGGCGAAGCGCTCGCCGAGAACGCTGCGCGATACGCCCGCCTCGCGCGCGAGCATCTCGATGTCGAGGTCCTCGGCATAGCGATTGTGGATGATCGACAGGGCCTTCGACACCGCGGGGTCCGTGAGCCCGCGCAGCCAACCCTTCGAACTATCCGGCACATGCTCGATGAACTCGCGGATCGCCTGAGCAAGGAACAACTCGGCAAGGCGCGCGACCATCTCGGGCGAGGGATTGCCGGCAGACAGAAAGCGTAGCGACGAGTCGATCCACTGCGCCTCCTGCTCGGCGATCTTCAGCGTCAGCATGGGCGGGAGTGCCTGCAGCAGCGGATGATTGCCGGCGTCGTCTGCGCCGAGAAAGCCGCACCAGACCTGAGTCTTGGCGCCGTCCGTACCGACCGCCACCCGGTGAACGCCTTCTTCGGTAGTCCAGCTGACCTCCTCCACGTTGGCCGGCTCGATGCCCGGATCGCTGGCGAGACGATGCGGGTCGTTGCGCGGCAGGATGATGATCGTGCCCGGCTCCAGCGTAACGGGAGGCATCCCCTCGACCAGAACGGTCGTACCCCCCGAGCGGATGTAGTGGTAGCTGATCAGCGTCCTCGGCATCGCGAACCAGGGCGCGCAATGGGCCGGCGTGAACTGCGCCCGCACGCAATAGTCGCCCGTCATCTCGGCATCGATGACCACGCCGCCGGTGAGGCGAAGAGAGCTCAGAATCTCGTCGAGAACGTCCACGTGAGGCCCCAGCCTGCATTCGTATGCGGCGTTTCGGTCAAATTATCCGGCAGGTTGGTCATTTTGGCAAACGGGCGCCTGACGTATCTCCTGACCACCAACTCCAGCGAGCAATTCCCGCTTCGGCAAGCACCGCTTCCGAAGATGGGAGACTCTGTCCGGAGCCGACGAAGGGGAATGGTAGATGATCGCATTTAATCACGACCTCACGACGAACAAGACTGCGGCAGTATTCTTTGCAGTTATGGCCGGCTTCTCGGCCATTTCTGCAGCAGTTGCACCAGCCATCTTCTAACTCAGACGGGGAACGAGACATGTACCAGAACTTCAACTATGAAGCGACGCTCGCATCGTCGCTGCGCGCACAGTGGCAACTCGACGACGTCCTCCGCGAGGACCAGGAACTCGACTTCTCCAGGCGCTTCATGCCGGAGAGCCTCTCGCGCACCGGCGCAGCGAAGCCGCTCACCGAGTCCGAGCAACTCATCATGAACCAGATCGCGGGGCATCAGTACCTGAGTATCTTCGGGATCGTCGAAGAGTTCATTCTCCCATTCCTGGTCGACCATGCGCGGCCTCATCTGATGGGCGACGACTGGCGAGTGCGGGCATTGCTCAACTTCGCGAGCGAGGAAGCGAAGCACATCCAGCTGTTCAAGCGCTTCCACGGCGCGTTCCTGCGCGGCTTCCCGGTGCAGTGCGAAGTGATCGGCCCGTCCGAAGCGATCGGCGCCGAGGTCCTCAAGCACGATCCGCTCGCGGTCGGCCTCGTCATCCTGATGATCGAGTGGATGACTCAGCAACATTACATTGGCTCGGTCCGCGACGAGACCGACATCGACCCGCTCTTCAAAAGCCTGCTGAAGCATCACTGGATGGAAGAAGCGCAGCACGCGAAGCTCGACACCCTGATCGTCGAAGCGCTCGCCGAAGGTCGGAGCGAGGAGCAGATCGACCGCGCCATCGACGAATTTTTCGAGATCGGCGCGTTCCTCGATGCGGGCCTGAAGCAGCAGGCCGCCTTCAACCTCGCCGCGCTCGAACGAGCGATCGGATGCAAGTTCGCGGAAGCCGATGAAATCATCGCGCAGCAGCATCAGGCTGCTCGCTGGATGTATATCGGCTCCGGCATGGTCCACGAGCGCTTCAAGGATACGCTCAAGGCCATGTCGCCCCACGCCGCACAGCGGATGGCCGACGCCGCGCCGCTGTTCGCCTGATCACCCTCATACCCACGGAGAAACAACATGCTCGACATCGTGAAGACGCAGCGCGTGAACGGTCTCGATCTGAAGGCGCTCGGCGAGGTGGTCGAAGCCATCGGCCAGGATCCGAAACAAGCGCTGGTCGCGTTCAACGTGACCACCCGATGGGCGGGACAGACCCGCAGCGAGACCCTGGTCGACGGCTATACGATCGGCGGCGAGCGGGTCGCCCGCGCCCACAAGATCGTCGCTGACGAGCCATACGAGTTGCTAGGCACCGACAGCGCACCCAACCCGCAGGAACTGTTGATGGCGGCCTTCAACGCCTGCATCACGGTTGGGTATGTCGCCGGCGCGGCGCTAGCGGGGATCACGCTCGAGTCACTGGAGATCCGCACTCGCGGCCAGCTCGACCTGCGCGGTTTCCTCGGGCTCAGCGACACCGTGCCCGCCGGCTACGAGGAGATCGAGTATGAGGTCGAAATGAAGGGCGACGGATCGCCCGAGCAGTACGAGGCGATCCACCAGAACGTCCTCAAGACCTCGCCGAACTACTTCAACATCAGCCGCCCTGTTCGGGTGAAGGCGACGATGACCGTCGCCTGATCGGGACAGCAGCCACCAACAACGAGATCCCGGGCGCGCCCCTCCTCTCCCCCAGCCCAGGCGCGTCCGGGACACCAGCCAAGAGGAAATCGCATCGTGCGCCATATGTTGATGAACCCGGCCTTCCCGGACCTCGTCGCCGAGCAGGCCGTGTGCGAAAACTCGATTGGGGCGCACGGTCGCATCCTGCGCCTCGTCCCTCCCATCACGGACGATCTTCCGGTCGACGAGATCGTCGAGATCCTGATCGTCGCAGCCGCCGAACAGGATATCGCCGAGAACCGCTGCTGGTAGAAACAAAAAGGCCCCGAGAGCGAAGCTCCCGGGGCCATGCCTTTTAGCTGAGGCGAGCCTTAGGCGTGCTCGGCCTCGGCATCGACCGTCTGCTTGGAGGCAGGCTGGTCGCCGCTTCCGATACGGTCATGCTGCGGCTGCGCGCCGCCGATGTTGATCTTCCGCGGCTTCATCGCCTCGGGGATCTCGCGGACCAGATCGATCGCGAGGAGGCCGTCCTTCAGGTCCGCACCGCGCACCTGGATGTGGTCGGCAAGCGCGAAGCGGCGCTCGAACGAGCGGTTCGCAATCCCGCGATAGATGAAGTCGCCATCCTTTTGGTCATTCTCTTCCGACTTGCGGCCGGAGACGATCAGCACGTTCTGCTGAGCCGTGATGTCGATCTCGTCGGGCTTGAAGCCGGCAACGGCGAGCTGGATGCAATAATCGTTGTCACCCTTCTTGATCAGGTCGAAGGGCGGATAATTTTCCTGGGACTGCCCGACGCTCGAATTCTCGAGCATGTCGAACAGGCGGTCGAAGCCGACCGTGGAACGCCGGAACGGCGCGAAATCGAAAGCACTACGCATAGTCATGTCCTCCATCTGAGCGACTGGCGGAGCGACGCGCTGCGTGTGGAGCCGGCGCCCCGTCGCCGGACCCGAATGGCGTCCGGCAGACCATAATTTGGAATGGCCGTTTGCTATTTCAAGAGCTGTGGAAAACGGGTTGTCGCGCGCTTGGCACAGCTTCAATCCGCGCCTTATACCCTCTCCCCAAATGTCCGATCTTTTCTCGTC
>DASVXN010000230.1:0-7739 GCA_036392635.1 Sphingomicrobium sp.
CTGTAAGCGATCACGCAGCCGGTTTCGCCCGGGCGGCTGCATAGCGGCGTCCTCTTGAACGTACCGCCGACCAGCTTTCCTTGAGGCACGAGCACGCTGAAGCCCGGTAGCAGCGCCAGTTTCATACGCGCCGCGACCGCAGGATTGTTCTCGATCTCCCGCGCGATCAACTGCTGCAGCAGCAGGCTGCCCTGGCTATGCCCGACGAGCACGAAGGGGCGGCCGTTGTTCCGGCTTGCAATATAATTCCGCCAGGCAGCTGCCACATCGCGATACGCTATCGCGCCTGCAGCGGTGACGTCCCCGCCGGCTGAATAAGCGGCGATCGCGCCCAGCGTCATCTGCCGATAGACTGGCGCGAAGGTCCGGCACACGCCGGCAAAGCGCGCGAACTGGACCTCGGCGACGCGCTTCTCCTCGGCGACGTTCAGGTCGCTGTTGAGCCCCTGATCGCGCGACACAGTCGGGTACACGTAGAAGCAATCGACCGGCGCATCCTTGGACACGGTGCTGAGTCCCCTCGATCCGTACCCCTTCGGCGAGAGTGCCGTCGTCGGCAGTGGCGTTGCGCACGTGTCGGCGCGGCCAGGAAGGCAGAGCCAGTTGGAGTCCTTCGAATAATCGGGAGCCCCGGTCTGTGCTGCCGGCTGCGCAGCTCCCGCAGACGACGCGGCGAGCAGAGCTGCGCCCAGCAAGGAAATGGTACGCATTACTTGGACGAAGCTCCCTGATCGAACAGCCCGCCCTGGTTGCCTTGCGGCACGGGCAGGCCGAGGTGCGCGTAGCCGCGGCCGTTGAGGCAACGCCCACGTGCCGTTCGCGCGATGAGGCCAAGCTGAATGAGATAAGGCTCGATCACGTCCTCGAGCGTATCGCGGGGCTCGGATAGCCCGGCCGCGAGCGTCTCCACGCCGACCGGCCCGCCGCCATAAAGGTCGGCGATCATCGTCAGGTATCGACGGTCCATCGCATCCAGCCCAAGCGCATCGATCTCGAGGCGCGAAAGTGCGCGGTCCGCGACCTTCGCGTCGATCGTGTCGGACCCGGCCGCATGCGCGAAGTCGCGAACCCGTCGAAGCAGGCGACCGGCGATGCGCGGCGTTCCGCGCGAGCGGCGGGCCACTTCGCGAGCACCGTCCGGACTCAGTCCTGCGCCGAGCAGCCGCGCTGCCCGGCGGACGACCTGCTCGAGTTCCTCGACGGTGTAGAAGTTCAGGCGAACCGGGATGCCGAACCGATCTCGCAGCGGCGTGGTCAGCAGCCCCTGCCGTGTCGTCGCTCCGACAAGTGTGAAGCGCGGCAGATCGATACGGACGGAGCGAGCGGACGGACCTTCGCCGATCATGAGGTCAAGCGCCCGGTCTTCCATCGCGGGATAGAGCACTTCCTCGACCGCAGGGTTCAGCCGGTGGATCTCGTCGATGAAGAGGACGTCCCCGTCCTCCAGATTGGTGAGCAACGCCGCGAGATCGCCCGACTTGGCGATCACCGGTCCCGAGGTCGCACGGAAGCCGACACCCATCTCCCGGGCAAGGATGGCGGCAAGCGTCGTCTTTCCGAGGCCCGGCGGTCCGTGGAGGAGCACATGGTCAAGCGCCTCTCCCCGGCTCCTCGCCGCGTTCACGAAGACGCGCAGGTTCTCCCGCGCCGCCTGCTGGCCGATGAACTCGTCCAGGCTCTTCGGACGCAACGCGGCATCGGCGTCCTCGCTGGTCCTTTCAGGCGTGGTGATGCGGGCAGGATCGGTGGCCATCCGCGTCGTTGATTCGCAGAAGGATGGCCTTACGACAAGCAGTGAGCGCGAAGCTCGTGGAGGGGGTTCATGAACGTCGACCGGCGCACATTGCTTGCAGGCGCTGCCGCAACCTTCGCCGCGGCGCCCGCCGTGGCAGAGCGCGCGGGGAAGCAGTCCGGCTGGTACCGCAATGCGATCGTCATCGACGGGCTGGGCGGGCTCAGCGACCCTTATTCGGACGACGATCAGCTGCGCCTGTCGGACCGCGCTTGGGCCGAGACTCGCCTGACGGGCATCACCGTGGTTCGCGACACATTGCTTCCGGTCGGCAACCGCGCCGCCTCATGGGAGGAGTTCAACAAGAACCTGGCCGAGTTCCATAACGGGCTCCGAGCCAACCCCGACCGATTGAAGCTGGTCGAGAAGGCCTCCGACATCACGGCGTGCAAGCGCGAGGGGAAGCTCGGCATCATCCTCGGCACGCAGGACACGGCAATGGCCGGCCCCGCGCTCGACCGCCTTGCAGAGATGAAGAAGGGCGGGGTCCGGTGCGTCCAGCTCACCTACAATCTCGCCAATCTCAGCGGCGACGGCTCGATCGAGCCGCGCAACGGCGGCCTGACGAACCTGGGGCGCGACACCATCCGGCGGATCGAGGCGGAGAAGCTGTTGCTGGATCTCTCCCATGGCGGCGCCCGCACGATTGAGGAGGCGATCGCCTTTGCGAAGCGGCCGCCAGCCATCAGCCATACCGGTGCGCGCGCACTGAACGAGCACCCGCGCAACATCTCGGATGCGGCGATCCGAGCAGTCGCCGAGAAGGGCGGCGTCGTCGGCATCTACTTCATGCCCTACCTCGCGCGAGACATGCATGCGTCGGCGGGCACGGTCCTCGACCATATCGATCACATCGCCGGGATCGCCGGCGAGGACCATGTGTCGATCGGAACCGACGGAGGCGTCCTGCCGGTGGTCATCGACGCTGCCGCGATAGAGCGCGCTCGCAAGGATTATGAGCAGCGCCATGCTGCTGGGATCGCCGCGCCAGGCGAGGGGCCCGACGTGTTCCCGCTAGTTCGCGACTACAACTCGATCGACAAGCTTGAACGGTTCGGGAACGACCTCATCAAGCGCGGATGGACGACGCGGCGCGTGGAGAAGCTGTTCGGCCTCAACCTAGTGAGGCTCTACGGCGACGTGTGGGGCGGCTGAGCCCTATTTAGCCGCCTTCTTGAGCGCGAGGCGGACCAGCGCGTCGAGGCCGGCCTCGGGCCCAAGCTCATCCTGCGCCGCGTTGACCGCGGCGCTCGCCTCCGCCGGCTTGAAGCCGAGATTGGCGAGGGCGGAGAGAGCGTCGGCAGCCGCGGTCCCGCGCGTCGGTGCTGGGCCGGACGGGTCAAGGCCGCTTACTCCCAACTTGCCCTGAAGCTCGTTTGCGATCCTGGCGGCGAGCTTCGGACCTACGCCGTTGGCGCGGCCGATCATCGCCTTGTCGCCTTGGGAGACTGCGCGGGCGAGCTCATCCGGCGACAGCACCGAGAGAATGGCCAGCGCTAGGCGCCCGCCGACGCCCTGGACGGAGGTGAGTGCGCGGAAGGACTCGCGCTCCACCGCCGAGCCGAACCCGAACAGCGTCCAAGCATCTTCCCGGACCTGAAGCTCCGTCAGGATCAGCACCTCGCCTCCGACCGGCCCGAGGGCGTCGAGCGTCCGTCCGCTGAGATGGACCTGATAGCCGACGCCGCCGACGTCGATCACCGCGCTGTCGGCCGATGTTTCGGCAAGAGTCCCGGTCAGTCGCGCAATCATCAGCCGTAAGGCTTAGGCGATGCGACGCGCACTCGCCAAGTGATGCGCATGCGTGATCGCAACTGCGAGCGCGTCGGCGGCATCTGGGCCGGCGATCTTCACGCCCGGCAGCAGCCGCGAGACCATGGCGTGGACCTGCGCCTTCTCGGCATTGCCGACGCCGACGACCGCCTTCTTGATCAGCCGCGCGGCATATTCGCCCACGTCAATTCCGCTGCGGGCGGGAACCATGATCACCACTCCGCGCGCCTGTCCGAGTTTCAGCGTCGATTGCGGGTTCTGATTGACGAAGACCTCCTCCACCGCCGCGCCGTCAGGCCGATGGTCCGTCAGGATGGCTTCCAACTGGCTCGCGAGTGACGAGAGCCGCTTCGGCAGCGGGTCCGCGGTGGCTGTCTTGATCTGCCCGTTGGCGAGATGCGTGAGGCGATTGCCTTCAGCCTGGATCAGGCCCCAGCCGGTGGTGCCGAGGCCGGGATCAAGCCCGAGGATCTTCACGCGAGGTTCGCCAGCTCCTCTTCGGGGACGTCGTAATTGCCCCAGACGGTCTGGACGTCGTCATCCTCGTCCAGCGAGTCGATGAGCTTCATCAGCTGCTGCGCATCGTTGCCGCGAACTTCGACTTCGGTCGACGGCTTCCACGCGAGCTTCACGCCCTCGCTCTCGCCGAGCATCGGTTCCAGCGCGCGGGCAACCTCGTGCAGGCTGTCGATGCTGGTCCAGATACGGTGGCCGTCCTCGTCGCTCTCCACGTCGTCGGCGCCGGCCTCAATGGCCGCCTCCAGCACCTTGTCGGCGTCACCGGCGCTTGCCGGATATTCGATCAGTCCCAGCCGCTCGAAGCCATGGCTGACGCTGCCGCTCGCGCCCAGGTTGCCGCCGTTCTTGGAGAAAGCGGTGCGGACATTCGTCGCCGTGCGATTACGGTTGTCGGAGAGCGCCTCGACGATGATCGCGACACCGCCCGGACCGAAGCCCTCGTAGCGGATCTCCTCGTAATTCTCGCCCTCACCACCGGCCGCCTTGTCGATCGCCCGCTGGATATTGTCCTTGGGCATCGACTGCGCACGGGCGGCAATAACCGCCGCCCTCAGGCGCGCGTTCGCGTCCGGATCGGGCAAGCCCATCTTGGCCGCGACCGTGATTTCGCGGCTGAGCTTGGAGAAGAGGGCAGAGCGCTTCTTATCCTGCGCCCCCTTCCGGTACATGATGTTCTTGAATTTGGAATGGCCTGCCATGGCTCGACCTTATTCCAATCCCAGCGCCTGGCGATAGGTCTCGAGCAGCGCGTCGGCTTCCTGGCGCGCGTGAGCCTCCATCCTCCTCAGGCGCACGATCGCGCGCATCGTCTTGGTATCGTAGCCGTTCGACTTCGACTCGGCATAGACGTCCTTGATGTCGTCGCTGATGCCCTTCTTTTCTTCCTCGAGACGCTCGATGCGCTCGATGAACAGCCGCAGCTGGTCGGCCGCGACGGTGCCCTCCGCCATGCTCTATCAACTCCGATTTTTCACGTGTGAACCGCGGCTCTAGCGGGTTGAACCGCCATATCAAGCGGCTAAGGGCAGGCCCACAAGGAGACAAGGTGACAGAAACTCTCGCGCCGCGCTCGCGCAAGGTGAAGATCCTCGCGACGCTCGGCCCTGCCTCGAGCGACCCGAAAATGATTCGCAAGCTGATGCTGATGGGAGCCGACGCGTTCCGCATCAACATGAGCCACGGCGACCAGGCAACGAAAGCGCAGCTGGTCGAGCACATCCGCGCGCTCGAGAAGGAGTTTCATCGGCCGACGACGATCCTCTTCGATCTGCAGGGACCGAAGCTGCGTGTCGGTCAGTTCGATGGCGGGCGAGCCATGCTCGAAAAGGGGCAGCGGTTCATCTTCGATCGGGACCCGAGCGCGGGCGATTGCCAGCGGGTGCAACTGCCGCACGCCGAGCTCTTCGAAGCGGTACGGCCGGGAACCAACATCCTGATCGACGACGGCAAGGTGCGCCTCAACGTACTGGAGGCCGGAGCCGAGCAGATCGTCAGTGAGGTAAAGGTCGGCGGCGCCGTCTCGAACAACAAGGGCGTGAACGTCCCCGACGTGGTGGTGCCGATCCCGGCGCTCACCGACAAGGACAAGGACGACCTGAAGTTCGCGCTCGAGCAGCGGGCGGACTGGATCGCCCTCTCGTTCGTCCAGCGCCCCGAGGACGTGGCCGAAGCACGCACGCTGATCGGAGACCGTGCGGCGCTGTTGGCAAAGATCGAGAAGCCGGCCGCCATCGATCGGCTGAACGACATCATTGCTCTCGCCGATGCCGTGATGGTCGCGCGCGGAGACCTCGGCGTCGAACTGCCGCCGGAGCAGGTGCCGCCGCTCCAGAACAAGATCGTCGCCACGGCGCGCCAGTTCGGCAAGCCGGTGGTGGTCGCAACGCAGATGCTGGAGTCGATGGTGACATCCCCGACCCCAACTCGCGCCGAGGTCAGCGACGTCGCGACCGCGATCTACGACGGCGCCGACGCGGTGATGCTCTCGGCCGAGAGCGCCAGCGGGCAGTACCCGTGCGAGGCGGTCGCCATGATGGATCGCATCGCCAACAGCGCCGAGCGGGATCCTTCGTACCAGGCCCGCGTCCACTTCACGCAGACGCGCCTCGAGCCGACGACTGCGGACGCGCTTGCGGGGTCCGCGCGGCAGATCGCCCAGACCGTCTCGGCTACGGCGATGGTTTGCTACACCAGCTCCGGCGCGACCGCCCGCCGAATCGCGCGCGAGCGTCCGCCCGTGCCGCTGCTCGCGATGAGCGCTTCGACGCACACGTCGCGGCGCATGGGCCTGCTGTGGGGCGTCCACGCCGTGCACACCCGCGACGTCGCGAGTTTCGAGGAGATGGTCGAGAAGGGGAAGCGCATGGCTCTCCGCCACCGCATCGCCAAGGGCGGCGATCGCGTGGTGCTCATGGCCGGTATTCCCTTCGGGACGGCCGGGTCAACAAACGTGCTCCACGTCGTGCGGCTGATCGGCGACGAACTCGAGCGGTACAGCGCCAGCGAGTCACCGGGGCATTAGAGCGGGCACCTCGTCCGCGATCTGCCGGGCGAGAAAGCCGATCGGTCCCACCTTGTTCGCAAGGGCTGCGCCGGCCTCACCGTGGAGCCAGACGGCCCAGAGCAGGGCGTTCAGCGGTTCCGCGCCTCGGGCCAGCAGCCCACCGACGATCCCCGCAAGCACATCGCCGCTTCCGGAGACACCCAGCCCGGGAGCACCGCCGCTGTAGACCCAGGCCTCGCCACTAGGGGTCACCACGTGGCTCGTGACTCCTTTCACGAGCACGATCGACCGATAGCGCTCAGCAGCACGGACGCCGCAGCCAACCGGGTCTTGCTTGATCAACTCCTCGTCGCAGTCGAGAAGCGATGCCAGTTCCCCAGCGTGCGGAAGCAGGATCGGGTGGGAGGAGCGGTCGCTATGAAGCGGCTTCAGGGCATGAAGAAGCGCGGCATCGAGCGCGATCGCGGCTTTGGTCTCAACCAGCGCCTGCGCGATGCTTGTACAGACGTCACCCTGCGCCAGTCCGGGTCCTGCGACGACCGCGTCCACCTTCGTCGCCTGCTCCGCCAGTGAATCGATAGCGCCCGGCGCGAAACCTCCATCATTGTCATCGGGCATGCCGACGACCATCGCTTCCGGCATCGCGACGCCGAGAGGGATCGCGATGCTTTCGACGGTCGCGATCCGCAGCTTGCCGGCGCCTGCCCGCATGGCGCCCAAGGCGGTAAGCAGTGCCGCGCCGGGCACGTCACGGCTCCCGGCGATGATGAGGATGCGACCTTTCGTCTCTTTGTCCCCGTCGATCACCGGCGGCAGCGGGTGCGCGTCGAGCGCGGCGCGATCCAGAGGCTGGGGCTTCACCGCGTGCCCGAAACTGCGTCGGGTGCCGACGTCTTGGGTGCGCCCTGCGCTTCCAGCGGCGCACCATAGTTCCACAGCGACAGCTCGGGAACGCAGACGCCCTTCGCATCATGCTCGAAGTCGTAGGCCGCTATCCCGCAGTTGAGGATCTCGGACTGCTTGTCGATGTCGAGGATCTCCGCCTCGTCGAGTTCCTCAAGGATGTAACGGAAGCAGAGCACCACCACCTGGTGGCAAACGATCAGCACGCGGCGGTCACAATAATGAAGGTTGATCGTGTTCAGCATCGAG
>DASVXN010000231.1:0-2112 GCA_036392635.1 Sphingomicrobium sp.
GTATCCGCAAGCGCATCGAGGAGGCCTTCGGCTGGATCAAAGTCTCGGGCGGTTTGCGCAAGACCCGCCACCGTGGGCTCGAGCGTGTCGGATGGAGTTTCACCTTCACTGCGGCCGCCTACAATCTGATCCGCCTCCCCAAGCTGCTGGCGACCTGATGCCCCCTCGCAAGAACCCACTGCTCGGAAGGTGGCGGACCACCGAGATGGCGTTGTGGGACAGCGATTTCGTAGACATGCTCGAGCCCGCCTACATCACCTTCGAGGCGGAGGGAGGCGGCGAGTTCGTCTTCGGTGCGGTCCGCGGTGATCTCGACTGCCGCTACGGCCCGGCCGGGGTACGCTTCACCTGGGAAGGTTCTGACGAGATGGATCCCGCCTTCGGCGCCGGTTCCGCCAAATGCGCCCCAGACGGCTCGCTCACGGGCGAGATCTGCTTTCACCGCGGTGATGAGTCCACCTTCAAAGCACGCAAATGGTGACTTTTTCCGCAGCCTGTTAATCTTACTGCGTCAGGAAATTGCCAGCTCTGACGTGACTGTCCGAGCTACCCTGAGAGAGCATTTTCTTGGGGAAACGGGGCATGAGCGAGGACCGGCAGCAACGGTTCGCGGCCTATGTCGAGGCGCTTGCCGAGGTGATTGGGCACGCGGATCGGGCGAAGCCATTGCGTGATTATTGCCGGGGCCTGCTGCTGCCGGGCGAGCGCAAGAGCGTCGAGCCGATCGCGGCGATAACGGCGCCGGCCCGGGTCTCAGCCAAGCACCAGTCGCTGTTGCATTTCGTCGCCAACGCGCCGTGGTCGAACGAGCGGGTTCTCAGCCGGATCCAGGAGCTGGCCCTGCCGATCATCGAAGGCAGCGGCGCGATCGAAGCCTGGATCATTGACGACACCGGCTTTCCGAAGAAGGGCCGTCACTCGGTTGGGGTGGCGCGTCAATATTGCGGCCAGCTCGGCAAGCGGGACAACTGCCAAGTCGCGGTCAGCCTGTCGCTGGCCAATCATGCGGCGAGCCTGCCGATCGCTTGGCGCTTGTATCTGCCGCTGGAGTGGACCGCCGACGCCGCGCGCCGCGCCGCAGCCGGCATCCCCGAGAGGTCGGGTTTCTGACCAAGCCGGAGATTGCGCTGGAGCAAATCCGGGCGGCCTATGCCGCCAGTCTGCCGCGCGGGGTCGTGCTGATGGATGCGGGATATGGCAGCAATACCCGGTTGCGCGAGGAGATCGGCGCTCTGGGACTGACCTATATCGCCGGCATCCCGCCGCAGACCTCGGTATGGCCGCCAGGGACGGCGCCGCTGCCGCCGCTGCCCTGGTCGGGTCGCGGCCGTCGCCCGAAGCTGATGCGCCGCGACAGTGAGCGTCATCCGGTTAGCGTCAAGGCGCTGGCGCTCGACCTGCCCGCAGCCAGCTGGCAAACGATCTCCTGGCGCGAGGGAAGCGCGGGCGCGCTGACCTCGCGCTTTGCCCGGGTTCGGGTGCGGGCGGCGCATCGTGACGAGTGGCGGGCCGAGCCGCGGGACGAGGAATGGCTGCTGATCGAATGGCCCGAGGGCGACGCCGAGCCCGCCAAATACTGGCTGGCCACCCTCCCGCCGGACATGCCCTTCGAGCGCTTGGTCGATCTGGCCAAACTGCGCTGGCGGATTGAGCGCGATTACCAGGAGCTAAAACAGGAACTGGGCCTGGGACACTACGAGGGGCGCGGCTGGCGCGGTTTCCACCATCACGCTACGCTGTGCATCGCCGCTTACGCCTTCCTGATCGCCGAGCGGGCGAAGGTTCCCCCCTCAGCCGCCGGCGACGCCGCTGATCAATGCGCGATGCTTGGCATTTCCCAAAATCGTCCACCCCGAGGCGCCGCCCGTCCGCCCCGAACGACATGTCGCAAACTCGATCGCGACAATGCGCCGACACCTGATCGTCGCCCTCGCAACCACCCTGGCACGATGTCCGTGCTGTAACGCACCGCGCAAAACCCTTGCCGCTCATCCATTTCTATGACGCAGTAAGACTACCAGGGTCACCAGAATGACGGAAAACGTCAGGAACAGGATGAGATCACGATGGGGAAAGGGCGCACCGTTCGCTATCGTCAGCGGGATAGCGAGC
>DASVXN010000232.1:0-2254 GCA_036392635.1 Sphingomicrobium sp.
AGCAGCATTCCGGCAACACTGATCGAGATTAATCGGGCGCTCAGTCGACCTGCGCGAGCATGTCGTTGACGCGCCGTTCGGCTGTGGCGAGCGCGTGCTCGATGCTCTTCTGGCCGGTAAACGCTGCGACAGCCTCTTCGCCGACGATGCCTTCGATGGCGTTCTGCCGCTGCACATAGGCGGGCAGCGGCCGACCGATCGCCGCCAGCGGTGCGATGTCGGCCCGGTGCGGAAGCGACATGAAGCGCTTGTCGTTCAGCACCGACTTGAACGCCGGGATATGCCCGGTCCGCGCCCAGTCGTAATTGTGCGCGGCCATGAACTTGAGAAACCGGCCGATCGCCTCGCGCTGCTGCGGCGTGCGCTTGCGCGTCGGCACCACCCAGCTGTGTCCGCTCACATATTCGACCCAGCGGCCAGATAGATGCGGGTAGGGGAAAACGGCGTAGCTCCTGTAAAGCGGGCGTCCCGGAGTGCTCGCTTCCTGCTGGAAGGAGCCGATCATCCAGGTGCCGGTCGGATAGATGCCGCCCTCGCCATTGATGAACGCGGCGATTGCTGCCGGCGTGTCCATGTTCAGTGTGCCGACGCGCTCGTCGTTGATGCGCTTCAAGAGCGTCACCACGCGAACACCGACCGGCGTGTTCAGGCGGATGTGGTGCGCATCGGGAAACAGCACCGCGCCGTCTGCCATCATGTAGGTGTAGAGGTTGCGCGCGGCGAACGCCGTGTCGCCGACGTTGCTCTGGATGAGGTAGGGCTTGCCCGTCCGCTGCTCGAACTGATGCGCCTGCGCGAACAGCTCGGCCCACGAGTTCGGTAGCACCGGCCTGCCGCCGCGCATCAGGCCGGCTTTCGCAAACAGCGCGGTGTTGACGTGGAACAGTCCCCCGTGCGTGTCCCACGGTAGCGCATAGGCATGGCCGTTGATCGTGACGCCCGCTCGCGCCGCATCGGTGAAGTCGGCGGTGTTGACGCCGCCCACTCGCAGGTAATCGTCGACGGGCTCGAGCAGGCCTTTCAGCGCATAGTCGCTGATCACGCCTTCGTGCATGGTCACAAGGTCCGGTGGATCGCGCGCGGCAACCTGTGCCGTAAGCTGCGGATAGCCGGGCCAGGCGACGACATTCACGTCGATCCGGATGTCCGGGTTCTCGGCATTGAAGCGCGCGATCATCGTCGTGATGATCCCGCATTCGCCCTCGGCTTTCGCAATGTCGGTGCTGCCGCCGTATTCGGCGCCGCACTCGCCGAAGAAGCGCTGCAGGTAGAGGTGCGTGCGCTTGTCGGGCTTTGCGCAGCTGCCCAGCACGAGCAGCGCGAGCAGGATCGCAAAGAGCCGCGTCACCGTACCGCCGCGCCCGCCATCGCCCGCACGATCTGCTTCTGGAAGACGATGTAGACGATGAAGATCGGAATGGACGCGAACACCGCCTGCGCCATCAGATAACCCAGCCCGCTTGTCTGCGCATAATTCATCTGCGCCGCCGCGAGGCCCACGGTCAGCGTGTACATGTCGCTGTGCGTCGCACTGATGAGTGGCCACCAATAATCGTTCCACGCGCCGAGGAACGTGAACACCGCCAGCGTCGATTGCGCGGGCAGAGTCAGCGGCACGATGATCTTCCAGAAGATCGTCCAGCGCGACGCGCCGTCGAGCATCGCCGCTTCGTCGAGCTCCTTGGGGATGCCGCGCATGTACGTCGTCATGAAGAACACGCCGAACGGCGCCACGAGTCCGGGGAGGATCAGCCCCGGATAGCTGTTGTGCAGGTGAAGCCAGGCGAAGAGCTGGTGCTGCGGCAGGATCACGGCCTGGCTCGGGACGGCGAGGCCGAGCAGCACGATGACGAACAAGGTTCGCCGCAGCGGGAAGTCCAGCCTCGCAAACGCATAACCGGCAAGGCTGGCCAGGATCAGCACGCCCGCCGTCTGTCCAAGCGCGACGATGGCGCTGTTGAGCAGCCAGCGCATGGTCGAGCTGTTGCCGAAGATCGCCCCGTAATTCTCGAGCGTGTAGGGCGGGCGCAGCGCCGCTCCGCTGTGGCCGACAAGCTCCGCATTGTGCTTGAGCGAGAGCAGCAAGGTCCACAGGAGCGGCGTCACCATGATGAGCGCGCCGAGCAGCAGCGCTGCCCAGCCGACGGGCGTCAGACGTCCGCGCTGAAGGCTAGTGGCCACCTTGCGCTCCCGAGGTGCGGCCCGTCGCCCAGTACTGGGTGAGCGTCACCACAAGGATGATCAGGAACAGGAC
>DASVXN010000233.1:0-5752 GCA_036392635.1 Sphingomicrobium sp.
AACACGCCGCCCATCAGCAGCGGGAAGAGGGGCGCGAGCAGGAAGAAGATGAAGGCCTTCGACAGCACCGTCGCGGAGAAGTCTCGCCGGGCGATCACGAAGGCGGAGCGGAAGAATCGCATCATTCCGGCTTCTCCTGACCCATTGCCGCGGCAGCCGCATCACCGGCGATCGAAACGAAGGCGTCATGCAGGCCGGGACGCTCGATAGCGAGCGTTTCGATGCCCGCACCGCCGTCGATCAGCGCTTTGAGCAGCGGCTCGGGCCCACCCTCGGGCAGTTCGAACACCCACTCGTCGCCTTCCCGGCGAGCAGCCGAGGGGATGGCCGAGCGCCAGGGTCCGTCGGTGACCCGGGTCCGCAGGCGCACAATCGGCCGGAGCCTGGCACGAGCCTCGTCGACACGGCCGTCGAACGCCACCTTGCCCTTGGCAATGATGGCGATCTGCTCGCACAGGCGTTCGGCGTGGGCGATGACGTGGGTCGAGAAGATGACGGTGACGCCGCTCCGCGCCTCTCCGCGGATCAGCTCCTCGAGACGGGCCTGGTTGATCGCGTCGAGGCCGCTGAACGGCTCGTCAAGGACGATCAGGCGCGGCTTGTGGATGATGGTGCCGAGCAACTGGACGGTCTGCGCCATGCCCTTGGAGAGCGTGCGGATGGGCTTTCTCGCCCAGTCCTGAAGATTATGCTCCGCCAGCATCGCATCGGCGCGCCGGCGCCCCTCCGCGAGCGGCAAGCCCCGGAGCGCGCCCATGAATGCGATGGCTTCGCGAGCGTGCATTGCCGGGTAGAGGCCGCGCTCCTCCGGCAGGTAGCCGATCTCCGATGCGGCATCGAGCGGGCGCTCGCGGCCGAGCACGCAGCGGCTACCGCTCGACGGATCGATGATGCCGATGAGCATCCGCAGCGTGGTCGTCTTGCCCGCGCCGTTGGGACCGAGGAGACCGTAGATCGAACCGCTCGGGACGGCGAGGTTCACGCCATTGACCGCGCGAGTCTCGCCACAGTCCTTGACGAGATCGACGGCCTGAACGGCGAGCGCCCGGTCGGTCCGTTCGTGCTGAGCCTGACGAAGCACTGTTTTTCCTAAAGAAATCAGAGGCGGGCCCCTTCGGGTGGCTTGCCCGCCGTTCAGGACAGGCTTCGACAAGCTCGGGCCGAACGGTGTAGGTGCGCTCCGGTGGATAAGGCGGAAAAGCTTGAGGAAGCAATAAGGACGGAAGCGAGGCGGCTTGGCTTCGTCGCCTGCGGCTTCACGCGCGCCGACGCCGCCGACAACGCGGGGCTCGAGCTCAAGCGCTGGCTGGAGGCCGGCCACCACGGAACGATGGGCTGGATGGAGGAGCGCGCGCATCACCGCATATCGCCCCTCGCCCTCTGGCCGGAGGCGAAGTCCGCGATCGCGTTGGGGATGAGCTATGCGCCAGCTTCGAACCCGCTCGCCCTCGCAGCGCATCCGGAGCTTGGTCGCATCTCGGTCTATGCGCAGGGCGGAGACTATCACAAGACGGTCAAGAAGGCGCTGAAAGCCCTCGCCCGCTTCATCGTCGCAGAAGCCCCGTCCGAGCTGAAGGTGTTCGTCGATACGGCGCCGGTGCTCGAAAAGCCGTTGGCGCAGGCCGCTGGGATCGGCTGGCAGGGCAAGCACACCAACATCGTCAGCCGCGAGCATGGCAGCTGGATGTTCCTCGGCGTCATCCTGACCAGCCTCGATCTGGAGCCGGACGTCCCCGCGGAGCAGGGCCGTCACTGCGGTTCCTGCACGCGCTGTCTGGATGTCTGTCCGACGAACGCCTTCCTGGGTCCGCACCGAATCGATGCTCGTCGCTGCATCTCCTACCTGACCATCGAGCATGACGGTCCGATCCCGCACGAGCTGCGCGCCGCGATGGGCAACCACATTTATGGCTGTGACGATTGCCTTTCCGTCTGCCCCTGGAACCGCTTTGCCGATGCCGCTGCCGCGAACCGCGCCTACCTGCCCCGCGCGGAGCTCAGCGCCCCTCGCCTCGACGACTTGCTCGCGCTCGACGACGCGTCGTTCCGAGAAATGTTCGCGGGATCGCCTATCAAGCGGATCGGGCGCAATCGGATGATCAGGAACTGCCTGATCGCGGCGGGCAACAGCGGGGACGGCAGCTTAGTCCCGGCGATCAGCCCGCACCTAACGGATCGCGACCCGGTGATCGCCGAGGCGGCCCGGTGGGCGCTCGGTCAGATCGACCTGTTCCGGAGCGCAAACACGCAGGCCGCCTGATCGATGTCGCCGCCGGTCGGCAGGCGAGTGTCGACGTGGGTCACCTTGAGCGCGCCGGAGCCGCCGGACGGGTAAAGGTAGGCGTCCATCACGCACCGACTGCCACGGAACTGGAGCTTGAGGCTGCTGCCCTCGCGGATCTGCAGCGCCGGCGGTCCAAAGCGGCCGACCAGCTCCTGCGGGGTGAGTCCAACGAGGCTGCTCGTCTCGTGCGGCTGGGCCTGAGGCTGCGGGACTGGCGCTGGCACGGGCGCAGGCTTCTGCGGCGCGGTGGCGCAGGCGGCGAGCAGGAGCGTGGTCGATAGGGTAACTAGGCGGCGCATCCGCTGACGATGGCTTGGGATCGTCGCCGAGGCAATGTTGCGGCGGCGTGCACCTGCCGCTAGGCGGCGCGCTTTCCTGTCAGTTCGGAGTGAATGGATGCCAGACCCGCGCCTCGATGTCCTGTGCATCGGCAACGCCATCGTCGACGTGATCGCCAATTCAAGCGACGACTTCCTGTCCGAGGAAGGCCTGGTGAAGGGCTCCATGCGCCTGATCGATGCCGAGGAGGCCGAGCGTCTCTACTCGCACATGGGCCCGGCGCATCAGGTGAGCGGCGGATCGGCCGGCAATACGGCTGCGGGCATTGCCGCGCTCGGCGGTCGAGCGGGCTTCATCGGTCAGGTCGCGCGCGACCAGCTCGGCGAGTTCTACCGGCACGACCTCACGGCGACTGGCGTAGAATTCATCACGCCCGCGAGCGACGTCGGCCAGCCGACTGCCCGCTCGATGATTCTCGTGACGCCCGATGGGCACCGCACCATGAACACCTTCCTGGGCGCCGCCCAGCATCTGCCGACAGAAGCGCTCGATGAGTCGCAGATTCGCGATTCCGCGATCCTCTACCTCGAAGGCTACCTGTGGGATCCGGAGACGCCGCGCTATGCCATGGTCCGCGCCATCGAGGTCGCTCGCGAAGCTGGCCGGCAGGTTGCCTTTACCCTGTCGGACACATTCTGCGTCGACCGGCACCGCGACGGCTTCAACCAGCTGCTCAACACCGGCCGCATCGACATCCTCTTTGCCAACCAGGCCGAAGTCGAAGCTCTTGCCGGCATTGCGCATCTCGAGAGCGCAGTCGCTGCAGTCGCACCGAAAGTCGGCACGCTCGTCGTCACCCGGAGCGAAGACGGCGCACTGGCCATGCGCAATGGCGAGCGCGCCGACGTTCCGGCCGAGCCGATCAAGGAACTCGTCGACACGACCGGTGCCGGCGACCTCTTCGCGGCGGGCTTCCTCTTCGGGACTGCCCGCGGGCAGAGCCTCGAGAGCTGCCTCCGCCTCGGCGCCATCTGCGCCGCCGAGGTGATCCAGCACTACGGCGCGCGCCCCGAGGCGGACCTCAGGGCGCTGGCCGGCGAGCTCGCCGCCTAAAGGTTAGCCCCGCTCTTCCGGGTTGGCGGGCGCCGGCGCACCGGGGAGCGGCGCAACGCCTACGGAAGCAGGTGCTTCCGGTGAGAGCTCCGGCACGTCGAAGATGCCACGACCGACATGGCTGCGGCGGCGCGAATAGCCGAAGTAGATCAGCAGGCCGATCGCGCCCCAGATCACCAGCACAAGCTGCGCCAGCGGCGGCAGGAAGATATATAGCCCGATGCAGCCGACGATTGCGAGCGGCGCGATGATGCCGACTGCGGGCGTCCGGAACGGCCGCTTGCGGCTCGGATCGGTGCGGCGAAGCACCAGCACCGACAGGGCCACCATCGCGAATGCAAACAGGGTGCCGGAGTTGGAATAATCGGCAAGCCGGCCAACGGGCAGGAACGCGGCCGCAAGGGTCACGACGATACCGGTGAATGCGGTCACGATGTGTGGCGTGCGGTAGCGGGGATGCACGGCGGCCAGGCGCTCGGGCAGCAGGCCGTCGCGGGCCATGACGAAGAAGATGCGGGTTTGACCGAACATCATCATCAGCACGACCGACGGAAGCGCCAGGAAAGCGGCGATGCCGATGAGGTCGCCGAGCCGCTCATAGCCGATGACGCGAAGCACATGGGCCAGCGCTTCGCGCGAGCAAACCAGCGGTTCGGTCAGGCCGCTTGCGACGATCGACTGGCACTGCTGCGTGAGCTCGAGGCTTCCCGGCGACAGCGCCTGGCCGGCTGCGTCGCGGACCGGCTGCGCGCCAATGGCGCCAATCGCGCCAGCGGCAACGAGGATGTAGAAGACCGTGCAGAACAGCAGCGACCCGATCAGGCCGATGGGAACGTTGCGCTGCGGATTGACGGTCTCCTCGGCCGCGGTCGAAACCGCGTCGAAGCCGACATAGGCGAAGAAGATCGACGCTGCGGCGCCGACGACGCCGTAGGTGCCCCAGCCGTTCGGAATGAATGGCTCGAAATGAGCGCCATTAAGCACCGGCAAGGTGAGCACGATGAACATCGTCAGCGCGACGAGTTTCACGGCCACGAGCACCGCGTTGAAACGGGCGCTTTCCTTGGTGCCGATGATCAGCAGGAGCGTGATGAGGCCAGCGATCACCATCGCCGGCAGGTTGATCACGCCACCGCCGAGCGGGCCCGCCGACAGGGCAACTGGGAAATTTATCCCCCAGCTTTTCAGAAGGCCCACGAAGAAGCCGGACCAGCCGACCGCAACGGCGGACGCGCCGACCGCGTATTCAAGGATGAGAGCCCAGCCGACCATCCAGGCGAGCACCTCGCCCATGACCGCGTAAGTGTAGGTGTAGGCGGAACCGGAGACCGGCACCATCGCCGCCAGCTCGGAATAGCAGAGCGCCGCGACGGCGCAGACAAAGCCTGCGATCACGAAGCTGATGATCATGCCGGGCCCGGCCTTCTGTGCGGCTTCGGCCGTCAGCACGAAGATGCCGGTGCCGATGACGGCGCCGATGCCCAGCAGTGTCAGTTGGAAGGCGCCGAGCGAGCGATGAAGGCCCTTCTTCTCGGCAGTCGCCAGGATGGCCTCCAAAGGCTTCACCCGGCCGAATAGGCCCCCGCGCCCTGCTGCAGATGCCATCAGTCTCCCCTTAGTAATCAGATCGTCGCGCGACCCTAACGGCTGGTGCTCCGAGAGCAATCCCTCTTTCCACCAGCGAACTCGGCCTGAAGGTGAACAGGCAAGTCAACGCGCAAGCATCGGGCCGAGCGGACGGCCGGCGAATATGTGCACGTGGAGATGCGGCACCTCCTGGCCGGAGTTCAGGCCGGTGTTGGCGAGCAGGCGATAGCCGTCTTCGACGACGCCCGCTTCCCGCGCCACCTTGCCGACCGCCCGGACGAAGCCGGCGATCTCCGCGTCCGACCCTCTGGAGGAGAAGTCGTCCCACGATACGAAGGGCCCCTTGGGAATGACGAGGATGTGCGTGGGCGCCAGCGGATTGATGTCGTGGAAGGCCAGCGCGTGCTCGTCCTCGAAGACGCGCTTGGACGGGATCTCGCCGCGCAGGATGCGGGCGAAGATGTTGTTCTCGTCGTAAGGCTCTGTCGC
>DASVXN010000234.1:0-2831 GCA_036392635.1 Sphingomicrobium sp.
ATATTGGCCTGACCAGACTGCCAGGCAGGCGCAGGAGCTCGTCGAGGACGTCCGCGCCGCCTACCGCGACAAGATCACCAACGCTTCCTGGATGGACGCGACGACCAAGCAGAAGGCGCTGGAAAAGCTCGCCTCCTTCGATCCGCGCATCGGCCATCCGGTCAAGTGGACGGACTATTCGAGCCTTCAGATCAGCCGCACCGACCCGCTCGCCAACGAGCTCGCCACCGAGGACTTCCAGTGGAAGCTGCAGCTGAAGCGCTTCCCGCACCCCGTCGACCGCACCCTGTGGGAGATGACCCCGCAGACGGTGAACGCCTACTACGACCCGACCATGAATCAGATCACGGTCCCCGCCGCGATCCTTCAGCCGCCCTTCTTCGACGCAAATGCCGATCCGGCCGTGAACTATGCCGAGACCGGCGCCACGACGGTCGGTCACGAGATGGGCCATGGCTTCGACGACCAGGGCCGCCAGTTCGACTCCAAGGGGCGCCTCCGCGACTGGTGGACCCCGGCCACGGCCGCCAAGTACAAGGTGAAGGCCGAGCGCCTCGCCGCGCAGTTCGACCAGTACGAGCCGATCCCCGGCGTCCACATCAAGGGCCACCTGACGCTCGGCGAGAACCTTGCCGATCTCGGCGGCCTCGAGACCGCCTACGCCGCCTACCGCCGTTACGTCGCACGCCACGGCGAGCCGCCGGTGATCGACGGCTACACCGGCGACCAGCGCTTCTTCATCGCCTACGCCCAAGCCTGGCAGGGCAAGCGCCGCGAGGGCGCGGTCCGCCAGCAGCTGCTGAGCGACCCGCACAGCCCCGACAAGTATCGCGTCGACGGCATCGTCCGGAACTTCGACCCCTTCTACAAGGCATTCAACGTCCAGCCCGGCGACAAGCTCTACCTGCCGCCCGAAGAGCGCGTTCACGTCTGGTAATCGCGCGTTCCTCCCGGCGGCTAGCGCCGGTCGGGAGGAACCCGCAGTTCGTCGAAAATTCTTGCCAAGTTCCAAGGACTTGAGGCATTCCCCGCCGCTGTTACTCGGAGGGGTAGAAATCCATGCATCTCAAGAAGTTGGCACTCGCGACCGCGAGCCTGATCGCCGTTTCCGCACCGTTCGCTGCAACCGCCCAGCAGAAGCCTTTCTACGGCACCTGGGGCTATGACACGTCGGCCATGGACAGCTCGGTCAAGCCGGGCGACGACTTCTGGGCCTATGTGAACGGCGGCTGGGACAAGCGCACGCAGATCGCCGCCGACCGCGCCTCCGCCGGGCCCTTCGTGACCCTCTCCGACGCCGCCGAGCGCGACGTCCGCCAGATCGTCGAGAGCCTCTCCAACGACCCTAACCGCAACCAGCTCGGCCAGCAGGTCGGCGACTATTACGCCAGCTACATGGACACCGCCGCGATCGAAGCGGCGGGCACCGCGCCGCTGAAGCCTTACCTCGCCGAGATCGACGCGGCCAAGACCCGGGCGCAGATCCTCTCGCTCTTCATTAAGCCCGGCTACGCGAGCCCGGTTGACCTCGGCATCGATGCCGACTTCAAGGCTCCCGAGCGTTATTCGGCCTTCGCCAGCCAGGCGCGCCTCGGCCTCCCGAGCCGCGAATATTACCTCACCGACAGCGAGAAGATGAAGGCGCACCGCGCTGCCTATCGCGACTATATCATCACCATTCAGAAGCTCGCCGGTCTCCCCGGCGGCGAGGCCGCCGCGGACCGCATCATCGCGCTCGAAACCGCACTGTCGAAGGCCCAGTGGGCACCCGCCGAGCGCCGCGACATCGACAAGATCTACAATCCGATGACCCGCGCGCAGCTGACCAAGCTCGCTCCGCAGTTCGACTGGAACTCGACCCTCGCCAAGGCCGGCCTCGGCTCTGCGAAGACCGTGATCGTCACCGAACCTTCGGCGATCGCCGGTGCCGGCAAGATCCTCGCTTCGACCCCGCTGTCGACCTGGAAGGAGTGGCTCGCGTTCCGCTTCGTTTCGGACCACGCCTCGACGCTCCCGAAGGCGATCGACGACGCGCGCTTCAACTTCTACTCGAAGCAGCTCTCCGGCGTTCAGCAGCAGCGCGATCGCTGGAAGCGCGGCGTCGCAGCCGTCAACGGCGCGCTCGGAGAGGGCGTCGGCGAGATCTACGTGAAGTCGCATTATCCGGCAGAGTCGGAGCGCCAGATGACCGAGCTGATCGGCAACCTGCGCGACGCCTACAAGGAGCGGATCACCGGCAACAGCTGGATGGACGAGGCGACCCGCAAGGCTGCGCTTGAAAAGCTCGCCGCGTTCGAGCCGCGCATCGGCCACCCGGTCAAGTATATCGATTATTCGTCGCTGAAGGTGGTCAAGGGCGATCCCCTCGGCAACTCGATCCGCGCCGCCGACTTCGACTGGCAGCTTCAGCTAAAGCGCTTCCCGAAGCCCGTTGATCGCACCCTGTGGGGCATGACGCCGCAGACCATCAACGCTTACTACAACCCACTGGCGAACCAGATCACCTTCCCGGCCGCGATCCTCCAGCCGCCCTTCTTCGATCCGAACGCCGACGCGGCGGTCAATTACGGCGCCATCGGCGCGGTGATCGGCCACGAGATGGGCCACGGGTTCGACGACGAGGGCCGCAAGTTCGATCCCAAGGGCGCGCTTCGCGACTGGTGGAGCCCGGAAGCCGCCAAGTCCTACGCGACCCGCACGGACAAGCTGGTCGCTCAGTACAACACGTTCAGCCCCTATCCGGGCGTCAACGTGAACGGGAAGCTGACGCTGGGCGAGAACCTCGGCGACCTGTCCGGCGTCGAAGCGGCTTATGCGGCGTACAAGAAGTA
>DASVXN010000235.1:0-7313 GCA_036392635.1 Sphingomicrobium sp.
TCAAAGCCGAAGTCAGGAAAGGGTAGCCAAATGGCAGCCAAGGACGTGAAATTCAGCCGCGACGCGCGTGAGCGCATTCTTCGCGGCGTCGACATCCTCGCCGATGCGGTGAAGGTGACCTTGGGCCCCAAGGGCCGCAACGTCGTCATCGACAAGAGCTTCGGCGCTCCTCGCATCACCAAGGACGGCGTCACCGTCGCCAAGGAGATCGAGCTCAAGGACAAGTTCGAGAACATGGGCGCCCAGATGGTGCGCGAAGTGGCCTCGAAGACCAACGACCTCGCCGGTGACGGCACCACGACCGCCACGGTCCTGGCGCAGTCGATCGTTCGCGAAGGCATGAAGTCGGTCGCGGCCGGCATGAACCCGATGGACCTCAAGCGCGGCATCGACATCGCCGTCCAGAAGGTCGTCGCGGACCTCAAGAGCCGTTCGAAGGACGTGCAGGGCTCGAGCGAAATCGCTCAGGTCGGCATCATCTCGGCCAACGGCGACCGTGAAGTCGGCGAGAAGATCGCCGAGGCCATGGAGAAGGTCGGCAAGGAAGGCGTGATCACCGTCGAAGAGGCGAAGGGTCTCGAGTTCGAGCTCGACGTCGTCGAGGGCATGCAGTTCGACCGCGGCTACCTGTCGCCTTACTTCATCACCAACCCGGAGAAGATGCAGGTCGAGCTTTCGGATCCGTACATCCTGATCCACGAGAAGAAGCTCTCCAACCTGCAGGCGATGCTCCCGATCCTCGAGGCCGTCGTTCAGAGCGGCCGTCCGCTCCTGATCATCGCCGAGGACATCGAGGGCGAGGCTCTGGCCACGCTCGTCGTCAACAAGCTGCGCGGCGGCCTCAAGGTCGCCGCCGTGAAGGCTCCGGGCTTCGGCGATCGCCGCAAGGCGATGCTCGAGGATATCGCGATCCTCACCGGCGGTGAGATGATCAGCGAGGATCTCGGCATCAAGCTCGAGAGCGTCACGCTGAACATGCTCGGCCAGGCCAAGCGCGTCACGATCGACAAGGACAACACGACGATCGTCGACGGCAACGGCACCCGCGACAACATCGAGGGCCGCGTCGGTGCGATCCGCCAGCAGATCGAGAACACCACGTCCGACTACGACCGCGAGAAGCTCCAGGAGCGTCTGGCGAAGCTTGCGGGCGGCGTTGCCGTGATCAAGGTCGGCGGCGCGTCCGAGGTCGAGGTGAAGGAGCGCAAGGATCGCGTCGATGACGCGCTCCACGCGACCCGCGCTGCGGTCGAGGAAGGCATCGTTCCGGGCGGCGGCACGGCGCTTCTCTACGCCACCAAGGCTCTCGACGGCCTGAAGGGCGAGAACGACGACCAGACCCGCGGCATCGACATCATCCGCCGGGCGCTTCAGTCGCCGGTGCGGCAGATCGCCGAGAACGCCGGTCACGACGGCGCGGTCGTCGCCGGCAAGCTGATCGACGGCAACGATCCGGCGCTGGGCTTCAACGCCCAGACCGAGGAGTACCAGAACCTCGTCCAGGCTGGCGTGATCGACCCGACCAAGGTCGTCCGCACGGCGCTTCAGGACGCGGCTTCGGTTGCCGGCCTGCTGATCACGACCGAGGCGACGATCGCCGAACTGCCGGACGACAAGCCGGCTCCGGCGATGGCCGGCGGCGGCATGGGCGGGATGGACTTCTAAGAAGTCCTGACTGTTCAGTCCGACTGATTGGAAGGGCCGGTGGAGCGATCCGCCGGCCCTTCTTCGTTGGCCGCCATGCCGTTCAGCATGTCCTCGGCTTCGTTCAGCTGCTGCGACTGCTCAGGGGTGGGTGTCGGCGGCCGCCGGTCATGACAAGCGCCGGTGAGAAGCAGCAGGCAAGCGAGGAGTTGTTTCACTTGGCCGAGGTACCACCTTGGCCAGGCACAAAAAAAGGGCCGCTCCGAAGAGCGGCCCTTCCTTCGTTCGCTTGGAAGCGAAGAAGCTTACTGGTTCGTCGTGCTGTTGGCGACGGCGTTGCCGGCGCTGTTCACGGCGTTGTCGGCGTTGGCGACTTCGTTGCCGGCAGCGTTGAGCGCGGCGTCGGCATTGGCCTCGGCGCCGGTGTTCTCGACAGCAGCGTTGACGTCCGTCGACGCGGTGTTCTCGACCGCCGTCTCATTCGCCGCATTGTTGTCGGCGTTGTCCTTGTTGCAGGCGGCCAGGCCGAGCGAGAGGACCGCAGCGGTCACGATCGCAACATTCTTCATGAGACTTTCACTCCCTTATAAAATGCCCCTGGGGTGGGCACCAACCCGGACCAGAACTTGCGAGTCGTTCAGGCCAGGCCGCCGGGGATAGCGATAATCCCTACCTACGCACAAGGGATTATTTCGAAACGACGAATTGACATATAAAGATATCTTTATATCCTTATTTCGTGAGTTTTGCTCTTCCCCTCGCCGACCGGTTCCAAGCACTCGCCGACCCGACGCGGCTGCGCATCCTGGCGCTGCTTCGGCGCATGGAATTGTCCGTGGGTGAGCTGGCTCAAGTGCTTGGCCAGAGCCAGCCGCGGGTCTCCCGCCACCTAAAGATTCTTGCCGACGCGGGCGTGCTTGAACGACGTAAGGAAGGCAGCTGGGTCTTCCTGACCCTCGTCGATGAGGAGCGCGTGAAGCCGCTGTTCACTCTCGTGGACCAGTGGTCCGATGCCGCGACCGAGGCGCTGTTCGCGTCGGATGCCGGACGTACCGAGACGATCCGCGCCGAACGGACCGAGGCGGCCAATCGCTACTTCACCAGCCATGCCGACGTCTGGGACCAGATCCGCTCGCTCCATGTCGCCGAGGTCGAGGTCGAGCGGGCGATTGGAGCTGCCCTCGGCAAGAAGCCGCTAGGCGTGCTGGTCGATGTCGGCACCGGCACCGGGCGGATGATCGAACTGTTCGGTTCCCGTGCGACCCAGTCGATCGGCATCGACCGGTCTTCGGAAATGCTCCGCCTCGCCCGAGTGAAGCTCGAGGCGGCCGGCATCCCCGCGAGCCTGCGGCAAGGGGACATGTACGCACTGCCGCTCGCGGATCAGAGCGCCGACACGATCGTCATCCACCAGGTGCTCCACTATGCCCACTCGCCGGCATCGGCCATCGCGGAAGCGGGCCGGGTGCTTGGGCCGGGCGGCACCCTCCTCGTCGTCGACTTCGCTGCCCATGAGCGTGAGGAGCTCCGCGAGCGCGACGCGCACATCCGCCTCGGCTTCGAGGACGAGGTGATGGCAAGCTGGTTCAGCTCCGCGGGTCTCGATACGGATCACGTCCAGCATCTCGAGGGCGGAGAGCTCACCGTCACCTTGTGGCGCGCGATCAAGGCGGCGATCCCGCAGCGGAGGGCCGCGTGAACGCGATCGAGAAGTTGAGTGCGCACCGGCCGCTGTTTGCGGAAGCGCACGGCGACATTCAGGTGAGCTTTGAGTTCTTCCCGCCGAAGACGGAGAAGATGGAGCAGACGCTCTGGGAGTCGATCAAGACTCTCGAGCCGCTTCAGCCCCGGTTCGTGTCCGTGACCTATGGCGCGGGCGGCTCGACCCGTGAGCGCACCCATTCGACGGTCGCTCGGATCCTCCACGAGACGGCGCTGACCCCCGCGGCCCACCTGACTTGCGTCGGAGCAAGCCGCGACGAGATCGACAGCATTGCGCGCGATTATTGGGAGCTTGGCGTCCGCAACATCGTCGCGTTGCGCGGCGATCCGTCGGAGCCAGGCACTCCCTATCAGCCGCACCCCCAGGGCTATCGCGATGCAACCGAGCTTGTCTCCGGCTTGAAGCGCGTGGCGCCGTTCGACATCTCGGTCGCCGCCTACCCGGAGGTACACCCGGACTCGTCATCCCGAGCGTTCGATCTCGAGAACCTCAGGCGCAAGGTCGACGCGGGCGCCGATCGGGCGATCACGCAGTTCTTCTTTTCGTCCGACGCCTTCTTCCGCTTTCGCGACGATGCGGCTGCGGCCGGCATCGATGTGGAGATCGTGCCGGGCATCCTGCCGGTGTCGAACGTCGCCACCACGCGCCGCTTTGCAAGCTCGTGCGGGGCGGCAATCCCGCAGTGGCTGAACGACCTGTTCGAAGGTCTCGACGACCTGCCTGCGGCACGTCAGCTGATCGCCGCCACGGTCGCCGCGGAACTGTGCGGCCAGCTCTACGCGGGTGGCGTCCGGCACTTCCATTTCTACACGCTCAATCGGGCGGAGCTCAGCTACGCCATTTGCCATCTGTTGGGAGTTCGCGCCAAGTGACAGCCGCCGACAAGTTCCGCGCCGAAGCGGCCAAGCGCATCCTCATCAACGACGGCGGTTTCGGCACCGAGATCCAGCGCTGGAAGCTCGACGATGCCGCCTATGCCGGACAGCTCGGCCTCGCGAAGGACCAGAAGGGTAACAACGACATCCTCGCGCTGACCAAGCCCGAGGTCCCGAGCTCCATCCATCGCGCCTACTTCGAGGCGGGCGCCGACATCGCCTGCACCAACACCTTCTCGGCGAACCGGATCAGCCAGGCCGATTACGGAGCGGAGCATCTCGTGCGCGACATCAACGTCGCGAGTGCGTCGCTGGCGCGCCAGGCCGCCAACGAGTTCCAGGCGAAGGACGGGCGGCCCAGGTTCGTTGCAGGATCGCTGGGCCCCACCAACAAGACCTTGTCGCTCTCGCCCGACGTGAACGATCCGGGCTTTCGCGAGATCGACTTTGATCAGCTGAAGGCTGTCTACCGTGAGCAGGTCGAAGCCCTGGTGGAAGGCGGGATCGACTTCGTCCTCGTCGAAACCATCTTCGACACGCTAAACGCCAAGGCGGCGATCATGGCGACTCTCGAAGCCGAGCAGGCGCTCGGTCGCGCCCTTCCGCTGATGCTTTCGATGACGCTGACGGATCTGTCTGGCCGCAACCTGTCTGGTCACACGGTTGAAGCCTTCTGGGCCAGCGTTCGGCATGCCAAGCCGCTGACCGTCGGGCTCAACTGCTCGTTCGGCGCGGCGCAGCTTCGACCGCACCTCGCTACCCTGTCGCAGACTGCCGACACCTTGATTATGGCCTATCCGAACGCGGGCATGCCGAACGAGCTTGGCGAGTATGACGAGGCGGCAGAACAGACCGCGGCGCAAATCCGCGAGTGGGCCGACAGCGGTCATGTGAATGCAGTTGGCGGCTGCTGCGGGACGACTCCCCTGCACATCGCCGCAATTGCCGGGGCGGTGCGCGATTGCCCGCCGCGCGCTGTCCCGTCAGCTCGGTCCGGCACCCTGCTTGCCGGTCTCGAGCCGATGCTGATCGCTGCCTGACAGGCGAGTTCGTACAAAATGGAGATGACACGCGTGAATGATGCGGGCGCAGGCGCGCGTTTTGTGAATATCGGCGAGCGCTGCAACGTGACGGGTTCGGCGCGCTTCAAGAAGCTGGTGATGGCCGGCAACTATGACGCCGCCGTCGAGGTCGCACGCGACCAGGTCGAGAATGGCGCCCAGATCATCGATGTGAACGTCGACGAGGCTTTGCTCGACAGCGAACAGGCGATGACCGTGTTCCTGAAGCGCATCGCCGCCGAACCGGACATCGCTCGCGTTCCGGTGATGATCGACAGCTCCAAGTGGAGCGTGATCGAGGCGGGCCTCAAGTGCGTGTCGGGCAAGCCGATCGTGAACTCTATCAGCATGAAGGAAGGCGAGGGGCCGTTCCTGGAGCTCGCCCGCAAGTGCCGCTCTTACGGCGCTGCCGTCGTGGTGATGGCGTTCGACGAGGTCGGGCAGGCGGATACGGCCGAGCGGAAGATCGAAATCTGCGAGCGTGCCTATAAGCTGCTCACGGCCGACGGCACCGACGCCAACGACATCATATTCGACCCGAACATCTTCGCCGTTGCGACCGGGATCGACGAGCACCGCCGCTACGCAATCGACTTCATCGAAGCGTCGCGCGAGATCCGCCGACGCTGTCCGGGCACGCACATCAGCGGCGGCCTGTCGAACCTGAGCTTCTCGTTCCGCGGCAACGAGCCGGTGCGCCGGGCGATGCACAGCGTGTTCCTCTATCACGCCATCCCCGCCGGCATGGACATGGGCATCGTTAACGCCGGCCAGCTCGACGTCTACGACCAGATCGACCCGGAGCTTCGCGACGCCTGCGAGGACGTCATTCTCGATCGTCGCGACGACGCAACCGAGCGGCTGATCGCGCTTGCCGAGAAGTACAAGGGCACCGACGAAGCCGAAGAAAAGAAGCTCGCTGAGTGGCGCTCGCTGCCCGTTGGCGAGCGGCTGTCCTACGCGCTGGTGAAGGGGATCGACGCACACATCGTCGACGACACTGAGGAAGCGCGGCAGCAGGTCGCCCAAAAAAACGGGCGCCCGATCGAGGTCATCGAAGGCCCGCTGATGGACGGCATGAACGTCGTCGGCGACCTGTTCGGCTCCGGCAAGATGTTCCTGCCGCAGGTCGTGAAGTCGGCCCGTGTGATGAAGCGCGCCGTGGCGCACCTCATCCCGTTCATCGAGAAGGAGAAAAAGGAGAACGGAGTCACCCAGGGCAAGGGCCGAATAGTGATGGCGACGGTGAAGGGCGACGTTCACGACATCGGCAAGAACATCGTCGGCGTGGTCCTGCAGTGCAACGGTTTCGAGGTCATCGACCTCGGGGTTATGGTGCCCTGGCAGGACATCCTGAACGCGGCGAACGACAACCAGGCTGACATGATCGGCCTCTCCGGCCTGATCACGCCCTCGCTCGACGAGATGGTGACCGTCGCCGGCGAGATGCAGCGGGCGGACATGAAGCTGCCCCTGCTGATCGGTGGAGCGACTACTAGCAAGGCGCACACGGCGTTGAGGATCGATCCAGCCTATGAAGGCCCCGTAATCCACGTCCTCGACGCGAGCCGTGCGGTGGGCGTTGCGTCTAGCCTCGTTTCCGACACGCAGCGCGAGCCGCTCATTGCCGCGACCGCCGGCGATTACGACAAGCTCCGAAAATCGCGTGAGCGCAGCGGCCAGAGCGAGCTCGCCACCCTCGACGAAGCGCGCGCCAACGCGTTCGCATTCGATGCGAGCGGCCAGGCTCCCGCGCCGAAATATCCGGGCATCCGCCACATCGGCGAATGGCCGCTAGCCGATCTCAAGGCCTCCATCGACTGGACGCCTTTCTTCCGCGCTTGGGAACTGGCGGGTACCTATCCGGCGATCCTCGACGACGCCGTAGTCGGCGAGAGCGCGCGCAACCTGTTCAAGGATGCGCAGGCGATGCTCGATCAGCTCATTGCCGAGCGGTGGGTGATCCCCAAGGCCACCGTTGGCTTGTGGCGGTGCAAGCGGGAAGGCGAC